>JACRCY010000309.1 GCA_016218785.1 Deltaproteobacteria bacterium | reverse complement strand
GGCCGTGGCGTCCGCGGCCGGGTCGGCCAGGCCTCCGGCGAGCCCGAGCAGCCACTCCTCCCGGAACCCGGCCTCGTCGAGACGCGCGCGCAGCTCCGGGGGCAGCGCCGCGAGCTCGCGGCGAAGGACGGCGGTGGCGTCGGCGGTCATGGGTCCCTCCTCGGGCAGCGGCATCCGCGAAGCTACCCGCTCGGCGCCCCAGGGGTCAAGCGCCGCCGCGCCGGCGTTCGCCGCCGCGGGTCACTGCCTGCGCACGAGTGGCGCTGGCGCATCGCGGGGCCGCGCGAGACCCATCCCCGCCCAGATCACCCGGTCGGGGCGTTCGCTTCCCGCACCGACCCACACGCTAACCCGGCGTCGCGGGCCGGCGGCGGCGCTATGGCTCGCAGTACTCCACGTGCCGCAGCCGACGGGGCAGCGGGGTGGGCGCTGGGAGGCGCAACGGCCCCGCCGATGTCAGGAGGGGGGGCGACAGCTCCAGGTAGTGGAAGAAGAACACCCACTTGCGGCCTGCGTCGTCCAGCGCCTGCTCGTCGTAGGCGACTTGCCGTTTGGCCCGAGGCTGAGTTGGGTCCTCCTGGGTCACGTGCTCCCGGTCGAACGCCTCCGCGGTGTCCTCAACTCCAACTCGATCAGGTGGACGGGCTCAGCAGCGGCGACTGGATGGACTCCCAGAACCTCGACCATGACCGCCTCCCTCTTGCGTCGCACAGCTTCAACGGGAGCCCTTCCACCTGCCCCAGCGAAGCGCCGCGGGATGCAGTGTCACCGCGCCCTACTCCGCCCCCTTGCGGACCTTGCCCATCTGGGCGCGCAGCCGGTCGATCATGCCGTCGAGCTTCTCGTACTTGTCGGCCTTGCCGTAGGTGGCGAGGAAGAGCACGGCGCTCCACTCGGACTCCAGGCGGGCGCCGTAGGCCTTCTTGAAGTCGGCGTACTCGCCGCGCACCGCCCGGAACTTGGCCTCGACCTTCTCGGGCGACACCTTCGGCTTGTCCACCACCGGGGGCGGTGCCTTGGTCGGCGGCGGCTTCGGGTGCTTCGCGACCCTGGGCGGCGGGTGCCTGGCCGGCGGGCGGGCGGGCGCGGCGTCGGCCTGGGTGACCACCGGCGGCGCGAGGCCGGCGTCAACGGGAGCCGGGGCGACGACTGCGGGTGCCGCGTCCAGCTGCGGCGGCGGGACCGCGACGGGCATGGGCTTCGGCCGCAGCCAGAGGAAGGCCAGGAGGCCGCCGATGACCGCGAAGGCCGCGACCCCCGCGACGAACGCTACCGTGCCGGCCCGAGGCTGGCGGCGCACCAGTCGCTGCGAGCGGGACACCGCGTCGAGGGTCAGCGGCGTCAGCACGGCCGCGGGGCTGATGGGCGTCACCTCGGCCGGGGCGGCGTCCGCCACGGCCAGCAGCGCGGCCTCGGCCTCCGGGTCCCGGCGCATCGGGGTCGTCGCCGGCCCGCGGCGCGTCTCGTGGCCGGCGACGGCGAAGGAGACCGTGTGCGTCCGCTGGTCCTCGAGCTCCTCCTTGAACGCGGACAGGTCGGTGGAGCGGACCCGCTCGCGCTCCCGGCGCTCCGTGACCATCTCGGCCTGGAAGATGCGCTGCAGGAAGCGCCCGAGCGCGTCGGCGGAGACGCTCGGGTTCATGGCGTAGAGGAGGCGCTGGATGGCGTCGCGCATCTCCTCGGCCGCCTGGTAGCGGTCGTCCGGGTCGGGGCGCAGCGCCCGCATCACGAGGTCGTCCAGATCGCGGCCGACGTGGGGAGCGCGCTCGGACGGGAACGGCACCTCGCCCTTGGTCACCGCGGCGGCCACCTCGCGGTAGTCGGTCCCCTCGGGGAAGAGGAAGAGGCGCTCGCCGACCAGCATCTCGTAGAGCACGACCCCCAGGGCGTAGGTGTCGGTGCGCCGGTCGATCACCCCACCCGAGATGAGCTGCTCCGGCGCCATGTAGCCGAACTTGCCGAAGCCGACGTTGGGGTTGGTGCCGGAGATGCGGAGCGCGCTCTTGGCGATGCCGAAGTCGATGATCTTGACCTCGCCCTCGTACGACAGGAGCACGTTGGGCGGCGAGATGTCGCAGTGGACCAGGTTGATCGGGCGCCCCTTCTCGTCCTCGCGCCGGTGCGCGTAGGCGAGCGCGTTCGAGACCTCGCGGGCGACGTAGAGGCAGAGATCGGGCGGGATGCGCTGGCCGTTCTCGTGGCACCGCGACAGCGTCCGGCGCAGGTCGCGCCCCTCCACGTACTCGATGGCGAGGAAGTACTCGCCCTCGACCATCCCGACCTCGTAGACGATGGCGATGTTGCCGTGGGCCAGCTTGATCGCGATCTGCGCCTCGTCGATGAAGCGCTTGATGAAGTCCCGGTCCTCGGCGAGGTGCGGCAGGATCTTCTTGATGATGACGAGCTTCTCGAACCCCTGGATCTCACCCGACTTGGCCAGGTAGATCTCCCCCATCCCCCCCTGGGAGAGGCGGCGGATGAGCAGGTAGCGGCCGAAGACCTTCGGCAACTGGTCCTGGGTGCCCGCGCGCTCGTCGGCCATCGCGCCGCCATCGTACCCGCGGGGTGGGCCCGATTCAACCGCGCGCGGGCCCCCGCGTTGCGTCCACCCTGCCGTTCTGGTACGTTTTCCGTCGGCGGATCACCGTCTCCCCGGCGGCGACAGCTCGACAGATGGCCAGGATCGCGTCGCCTCACCGACTCCGTGCCGATCTCGGGGCCAGGCTGGTCCTGGCGCTCCTCGCGTGCGGCACCGGCGCCTGCAACGAGATCGCCGATGGGTCGCTCACCCTGGTGATCGACCAGACCGACCTGGCGCTCGACCCGCTGGCCGATCCGCGCGTGACGCGGCTCGCGCTCTACGACGACGACACCGGCGACAGCCTGGGCGACGCGCCCCTCCGCCTCGGCGGGCGGACGCGCCTGACCGCGGTAGCGCCCGGCACCCGGAACCTGCGCCTCGAGGCCCTCTCCGCCACCAACCAGGTGCTGGCCGCGGCCCGCGCCTTCGACGTGAGGCTCGCGTCCGGGCGGTCTCAGGAGATCCCGCTGCACCTCCGCAAGCCGCTCGTCTACGTCGGTGGCGGGGCCGAGATCCAGGTGTCCGACAGCGCCGCGTCCGGGATCGAGACCGGCGCGCTCGACCCCATCCCGCTCGCCGGGGTGCGCGCGATGGCCACGACCCGCGGCGGCGAGCTGCTGGTGGCGGCGCTGGAGGACGCCTCCGGCTACAGCCTCGTCTGGATCGACACCGCCACGCACACGGAGCGCGGCCGGGCACCGCTCGGGGCCCCCGTGCGCTCCATCTTCGTGCACCCCCTCGATCGCTACGCCGTCGTGCTCCAGACGCTGAACGACATCGCCCTCGTGGTCGACCTCCCCGCGCTGGTGACGGGGACGAACCTCGAGTCCGCCTTCCGTCCCGTGTCCGTACCGCGGCCGCACAGCGCCGCCTTCGACGAGGACGACGACCTCTGGGTCATCAGCGCGACCCCGGCCAACTGCGACACCCCCGGCTTGAAGCCCGGCCAGCTCCTCCACATCGACCGGGAGGGAAACCAGCGGGAGGCGCCGGTGGCGCTCCCCAGCCTGGCCAGTGACATCGGCCTCAATCCGGTGACGGGTCGCCCGCTCGTCGCGCTGGCCTGCGCCGGCAAGCTGATGGAACTGCAGGACCGCGCCTTCGTCGAGGTGGCCGCGATCCGGGGCTTGGGCGACGTGGTGATCGACGGGAGCACCCTCTTCACCGTCGGCTGGGAGCCTCCGACCGAGCCCGACTTCCTGCCCGGTGTCGTCTCCGTTCTGGACCTGAAGCAACCGGGGGGCGGCCGTCAGGTGGTCTTCCCCATCGAGTCGGTGCCGCTGACGCTCGGCGAGCAGGACAGCCACGGGAACTACAAGTACCTCTACATCGAGGCCGTGAGCCTCGCGCCGCGCGCCGTCTCCGTGACCTCCCACGGCGGCCGCGTGGCCTTCCTCCACACCATCACCTACAGCCTGGTGACCGATCTGAATGACCCGGTCACCGGCCTGCCGCTCTGCGCCGAGTTCGCGATCTCGCTCGTCGAGCAGGGGCTCACCCTGGTCGACGTCGAGACGGGCCAGATCGTGTGGACCAGGCCGACCAGCTTCGACAACCAGTGCCTCTGCGACCGCGTCAACCGCGGCGTCTGCATCCAGGACCTCGAGGCGTCGCTCGACGGTCCCGCCTACACGCCGACGGCGCTCACCATCCTCACCGGGGGCAAGTGATGCGCCGCCTGCCCCTCGTGGTCTCGGTCGTGGCGGCCCTCCTGGTGGGCAGCGCCGCGCCGGCCGGCGCCCGCCCCGGGCGCCGGCGGGTCGCCATCCTCGAGCACCGCACCGGCGTCACCCGCGCCGCGGACCTCGCCGCGCGCATGGCGACCGTGCTCGCCCACTCGGCCGCGCTCGACGTGGTCAGCCCGGAGGAGGCGCGCCGGCGCCTCGGCGGCCGCCTCGACGCCATGATCGCCCGGTGCGCCGGCGATCCCCAGTGCGTCGCCCAGGTCGGCGAGAAGATCCACGTCGACGAGGTCATCCTGGTCGGCATCAGCCAGCTCGGCGACGTGATCCTCGCGCTGCAGCGCATCGGCGTGCGCACGCGCTCCGTCGAGGGGCGCATCGCCGAGGCGCTCTCGCCCGGGACGGAGCCCAACGACGACACGCTCCTGGGCTACCTCCGGCGGCTGCTCCCGCCCGAGGACTTCCGGCGCTACGGCGGCATCCGCGTCCAGGCGAACGTCTCCGGGGCCGAGATCGCGCTCGACGGCCTCCTCCGCGGGCGGACGCCCCTGGGCACCCTGCAGGTGGAGGCGCCGCGGCGCTACCAGCTCACGGTGCGCAAGTCGGGCTTCATCGATTTCAACGCCACCCTCGACGTCCAGCCCGACGGCACGGTGGAGGTGACGCCCCACCTGCACCGGCGCCCCACCACCCTGGCGTGGTACCAGCGGTGGTGGGTGTGGGGCATCGCCGCGGCCGTGGCGGCGGGGACCGCGACGGCCCTCGCCCTGACGCTGCGCCCCGCGGCGTCACGCGAGGTGCCGATCTACGTGAACCCGAACCGGCCGTAGGGTGGTCAGGCGACCGCGCGGCTACTCCGGGTCGAGGTCGAGGAGCATGACGATGGCGTCCTCGCCGTCCTCGGCGTAGTAGTTGGGACGCACGCCCACGGGACGGAAGCCGAACCTGCGGTAGAGGTGGATGGCCGCGTAGTTGGAGCGCCGCACCTCGAGGGTGATGACGCGGCACCGGTGCGCGTGGGCGAACTCGATCACGTGGCGCATCAGGCGCTCGGCGTGCGCGTGCCGCCGCGCGTCGGGGTGGGTGGCGATGTTGAGGATGTGAACCTCGTCGCGCACCAGCCAGTGGTTGAGGAACGCGACCACGCCCCCGCCGCGCTCCCGGACCACGTCGAGGTGGGCCCAGTCGCGCTGCAGCTCCTCCAGGAACACCTGGCGCGTCCAGGGCGCCTTGAAGGAGAGCCGCTCGATCTCCATCACCTCGTCGATGTCCTGCACGCGCGCCGGCAGGATCTCGAAGCGCCGTGCCCGCGACGGGGTACCCATCAGGCCTCCGGCCCGGAGGCGGGCCCGGCGAGCGCCAGTAACTGGGCCCAGATGGCGTCGCGCCCCTCGCGCGGGTGCGCCGAGAAGGGGATCGGCGGGCGTGGCTGCCCGAGCGCGGCGCGCAGGCGCTCGAGGGTCGGCTTGCGCTCGTGCCGCGGGAGCTTGTCCACCTTGGTGGCCACGACCACGGCGGGGCGCCCCGCGGCTCTCAGCCACTCGAGGAGGTCGTGCTCCTCCTCGCCGGGCTCGCGACGCGGGTCGCACAGCGCCACCACGCCCCGCAGGGTCGCGCGCTCCCGCACGTAGGGCTCGACGAGCGCCTGGAACGCGGCGCGTTCCGCCTTGCCCACCTTCGCGTAGCCGTAGCCCGGGAGGTCCACGAAGCGCAGCTCCGGCCCGTCACGGGGCACGATGCGAAAGAAGTTGAGCAGCCGCGTCTTCCCGGGCGTGCCCGAGACCAGCGCGAGCCCCCGGCGGGCACACAGGGCGTTGATGGTGGAGGACTTGCCGACGTTCGAGCGCCCGGCGAACGCGATCTCCGGTGGGCCCGCGGCTGGCCAGCCCGCCGGGTCGGCGGCGCTGGTCAGGAACTCGGCGACTACGACCTCCACCTCCCTCTGCTAGCACGCGGTGAGTGAGCCGTCAAACGCGTGGGAGGCATGGCGTGCGCCGCGAGCAGCGCCTATCATCGAGGGATGGTGGGGTGCACGGGCAGGCCGGCCAGGTGGCCCCGGGGCGCCGCGGCACGCGGGTACGCCCGGTGGGCGCTGCTGGCGCTGGTCGCCGGCTGTGGCCCGTCACCGGGGATGGAGGAGACCTGCCGCGCCCTGGCCGCCGCCAGGTGCGAAGTGCGCGACCGCTGCACGGCCGGGCTCGGGGTCCTCGTGCGCTACGGCGACCGCCCCACGTGCGAGCTGCGCGAGACCGACGCCTGCCTGATCGCCGCGGGCGCGCCGGGCACCGGCTACACCCGTGACTTCGTCACGATCTGCACGGCCGCCCTCCCCGCGCAGGAGTGCAACCCGTTCTTCGACGGCCTCCCGACGCCGGCGTGCGCCGACCCCGCGGGCACGCGCGTCGCGGGCGAGGCCTGCGCCTTCGGCAGCCAGTGCCAGACCACCTACTGCGAGATCCCGCGCGGGAGCGACTGCGGCCAGTGCGCGGCCCTCCCCACCGAGGGCGCCACCTGCCCCAACACCGGCGAGGTCGTGTCCGGATTCGCCTGCTCCAAGGTCACCGCCACCTGGGTCGCACTGCGCGGCGAGGGGCTCGCCTGCGACGCCTCGCTGCCGTGCGGCTCCGGCCTCACCTGCGTCGGCGCGGTGCCGGCGCAGCAGATCCAGGGGACGTGCATGGCCGCCGTCACGGCGAGCGGCGCGGCCTGCGACCCCACCCGGCAGACGGGCGCGGACTGCGACCGCAACCAGGGGCTCACCTGCGGCGCCGACGCCACCTGCACCGCCCTCGGCCTGGCGCCGCCCTGGGGCGACTGCGGCCGGCTCCTGGACGAGACCTCGGCCATCTGCACCTACGGCTCGCTGTGCGTGTTTCCGGTGGGTAGCCGGCAGGGGACCTGCGTCGAGGCCATGACCGACGGATTCCCGTGCGACTCCGAGGAGGGGCCGCCGTGCCTCTGGCCGGCGACCTGCGTCAGCGACCCGGGCGGCGGCGCCCTGTGCCTGCTGCCCGACCCGGCGTTTTGCGGCTGAGCCGCGCCCGGCTTCTCTCGTTCCGGCCGCTGTGCTAAAAGCCCGTCTGTCACCTCGCCGACCGCCTCTCGCCATGGGAACCCGAGTGATCGGCCTCACCGGCGGCATCGCCAGCGGCAAGAGCACCGTGGCCCACATGCTCGCCGAGCTGGGCGCCGCCGTCATCGACGCAGACCAGGTCGCGCGCGACATCGTGCGCCCCGGGCAACCCGCGCTCGCCGCCATCGTCGCGGCCTTCGGCGCCGAGGTCCTCACGACGTCGGGCGAGGTCGACCGCAAGCGGCTGGCCGAGCGCGTCTTCGCGGATCCCGCGGCGCGACGCCAGCTCGAGCGCATCACCCACCCGCGCATCCTCGAGGAGACCGCCCGCCGCGTGGCCGAGCTGGGGACGCGCGGCGTCGCGGTGGTCGTGTACGAGGCCTCGCTGCTCGTCGAGAGCGGGGGGCACCGCGGCCTCGCCGGCCTCATCGTCGTGGCGGCCTCCGCGGAGGTGCAGCTGCGCCGGCTGCAGGAGCGCGACGGCCTCGCGGCGGACGAGGCCGCGCGCCGCCTCGCGGCCCAGGCGCCCCTGCGCGACAAGGTGGCGGTGGCGGACTACGTGATCGACGGTAGCGCCGCGCTGGAGACGACGCGCGCGCAGGTGGCGGCGGCCTGGAGCGACATCCTGGCGGGCGGCCCGCGACGGAGGGTATGAGCATGAGCGCACCACGCAGCGAGGCGGAGTCGACGGGCCAGCCCGGCAAGGCGCGACGCGGCCCGGATGTGGCCCTGGTCACGGGGTTCCCGTACTTCACGGCCCGGCGCATGATCGCCAAGATCCTCGCGGCCGACCCGAAGGCGGAGGTCACGCTCCTGGTGCGGGAGAAGTTCCGCGAGCGGGCCGAAGCCTTCGCGGCCGCGCTGCCCCTCAAGCCGCGGCGCCGCTTGCGCCTGCTGATCGGTGACGTCTGCGACATCGACCTCGGGCTCTCCGGCGAGGAGTACCGCGAGCTGGCCGCCGAGGTGACGACCATCTACCACGTCGCCTCGGCCTACTACCTCCGCGTGCCGCGCGATACGGCCCTGCGCGTCAACGTCGGCGGCACCCGCCACGTCATCGAGCTGGCGGGCTCCTGCCGCCGGCTCGAGCGCCTCTGTCACTTCTCGGCGGCATCGGTCTCCGGCACCCGCAAGGGCGTCATCATGGAGGACGAGCTGGAGCTGCGGCAGCGCTTCCACAACGCCTACGAGGAGACCAAGTACCGCGCCGAGGCGCTGGCGCGCGAGGCCGCGCGGCGCCTGCCCGTGACCATCCTCAGGCCCGGCATCATCGTGGGCGACTCGCGCACCGGCGAGATCGAGAAGCTCGACGGTCCCTACTACCTGATCAAGCTGATCGTGGGGTCGCGGCTCGACGTGGCGCTCCCGCTCCCGGGCCAGGGGAGCGCACCCTTGTACCTCGTGCCCATCGACTACGTCGTGGACGCCGCCTTCGCCCTGGCGCGCGACCCGCGCGCCGTCGGTCGCACCTTCCACCTCGTCGATCCGTGCCCGCTCGCCGCGCGGCGCGTCTACGAGCTGGTCGCCGAGCGCGCCAGCCGCAAGCCCCCGAAGGGGAGCATCCCCGAGGGGCTGGCCCGCGCCGCCCTGAGCCTCCCCGGCCTGTCGCGCCTGGCACGGGTGCCGCTGGACTTCCTCGAGTCGTTCAACCACCTGGCGTTCTACAATTGCCAGAACACCCTCGAGCTGCTGGCCCCCGACCTCGCCTGCCCGCCCTTCGAGAAGTACGTCGACAACCTGGTGCGCTACGTCCGCGACCGGCAGCAGCAGCGCCGCCAGGCCGTCGAGGAACAGGCCATCGACCCGCTCGACTAGGCTGCTACACCTTCGCCTTCGACACCACGCCCTTGAACATGTTCAGGGTGCGAGTGAGCGCCTCCATCGAGTCGGTGACGGACTGCCCGTCGCGGGACTCGATGGCGGCACGGGCGCGCTCGAGGACGCTCTTGGCCTTGCGTACCGCGTCCTGGCCGAAGTCCGATCCGGCGATGATCTCCTCGACCTTGGGGAAGAGCCGGTCGATCTCGTCGATGAGCTTCTCCGCGGCCTGCTTCTGCTTCTCGAACTCCTCGCCGGCGCGCATCTCCAGCAGGTAGTCCCGGTTGTCGTCGATCATCCGCCGGATCTCGTCCTCGGTGAGGCCCGAGGTCGCGGTCACGGTGATCGACTGCTTGAGGCCGGTCTCGAGGTCCTTGGCCGACACCGACACGATGCCGTCCGCGGAGATCTCGAAGTTGACCTCGATCTCGACCTCGCCGCGCGGCGCCTTGCGCAGGCCCGTCAGGATGAACTCGCCGAGCAGCTCGTTCTCCTCGGCACGATCACTCTCGCCCTGGAGCACGAGGATCCTGACCGAGGTCTGGTTGTCGCGAACGGTGGTGAAGATGTGGCTCTTCGAGCACGGCACCGTGGTGTTCTGCTCGATGAGCCGGTGGAAGTAGCCCCCCACGATCATGATGCCGAGCGAGTGCGGCGTGACGTCGAGCAGCAGCATGTCCGACCGCTGATCGACGAGCGCGACGCCCTGGATGGCGGCGCCGAGCGCCACCACCTCGTCAGGGTGGACCCCCTTGTTGGGCTCGCGGCCGAAGAACTCCTGCACCATCTCCTGCACCTTCGGCATGCGCGTCTGCCCGCCGACGAGGATGACCTCCTCGATCTCCCCCTTGTCGATGTCGGCCTCGATGAGGGTGCGCTTGCAGAGGTGGATGGTCCGCTCGACGAGATCGACGGTCAGCTCCTCGAGCTTGGCGCGCGTGAGCGAGCGCTGCAGGTGGAGCGCCTGGTTGCGGCCGGTGGAGATGATGAACGGGAGGTTGATCTCCGTCTCGGTGACGGAGGAGAGCTCGCACTTGGCCTTCTCGGCCACGTCCTTCAGGCGCTGCAGCGCCATCTTGTCCTTGCGCAGATCGATCTTGTGCTCCTTGGCGAAGCCGAAGACGAGCCAGTCGATGATGCGCTTGTCGAAGTCCTCGCCGCCGAGGAAGGTGTCGCCGGCCGTGGACACGACCTCGAACACGCCGTTGCCGATCTCGAGGATCGAGATGTCGAAGGTGCCGCCGCCGAGGTCGTAGACGGCGACCTTCTTCTCCATCTGCTTGCCGAAACCGTAGGCCAGGGCCGCGGCCGTGGGCTCGTTGATGATGCGGATCACGTCCAGGCCGGCAATGCGGCCGGAGTCCTTGGTCGCCTGGCGCTGCCCGTCGTTGAAGTAGGCCGGCACCGTCACCACCGCCTTCTTCACCTCCTCGCCGAGGTAGTCCTCGGCGACGACCTTCATCTCCTGGAGGATGTAGGCCGAGACCTCGGAGATGGAGAAGACCTGCTCGCGCAGCTTGACGCGGACGTCGTCGTGGGGCCCCTCGACGATGGCGTAGGGGACGCTCTCGATGGCCGCCTTGACGGCCGGCGAGTTCCACTTGCGCCCGATGAGGCGCTTCACCGCGTAGGCGGTGTGCTCGGCGTTGGTGATCGCCTGGCGCTTGGCAAGGTGACCGACGAGGCGCCGGCCGTTCTCCGCGATGGCGACCATCGACGGCGTGGTCCGGTAGCCGCCGCGGTTCGGTCCTACGGCCGGGGTCCCGTTCTCGACGACTCCGACGCAGGAGTTCGTGGTCCCGAGATCGATGCCGATGACCTTCTCCATGTGGCCCTCACCTGAGGTTCACCGACCGACAGCACCCCTGCTCGACCCCGCACTGTGCAACGCCGCCACCGGGAGCAGCACCGTGCCTGAGAGTTCGTGCATCGAGCGCACCTTGTACCACAATCGTCCGGGCTTGCCAATGCAGGCGACGGGCGAGGGCACGGCCGCGGCGCGGCAGCGGCGGGGTCAGCGCGGCTTGCGCCGCTGCGGGGCCGGGGTCGCGACGCTGTCGCGCAGCTTCATCACGTAGGCCTGCCGCCGGGAATCGTCCGCGAGCGTGGCGAAGGCCTCCGAGATGTCCTTGAAGACTGCGCCCAGCATCTCGCGGTACGAGCCGAGGTCCTTCCCGTAGTAGCGGTCGGGATGGAACTCCTTGGAGAGGCGGAAGTAGGCCCGGCGGATC
>JACRCY010000312.1 GCA_016218785.1 Deltaproteobacteria bacterium | reverse complement strand
GCGCTGCTACCAGGACAACCCCAACCTCCCGGTGGCGCGGGCCCTCGCGCAGCACGAGCTGACCCAGGACGTGGACGAGGTCGTGACCAACCACCCGGCCTGGCTGCGCGGCGGGCTCACCCCCGTGCTCGGCTTCGGGCCCGGGGACATCGTCTGCGCCGCCGGCCAGCTCGGCTCGGGCACGATCGTCCTCCTCTCCGACCCGAGCGTGCTCATCAACAACATGCTGGAGCTGTCGGGCAACCTCGCCTTCGCCGCCAACCTGCTGCGCTACGTGGCCAAGCCTGGCGACCGCGTCGTCGTGGTGACCGGCGAGTTCGGCCAGCGCGGCGCGCCGCTGCGGGGCTGGGTGCCGCCGGGCGCGGCGGGCACCGGCGGCGCGCGGGGCGGCCCGCCGCCGCCGCCCGGTCCGCTCCAGGCCTTCCTGCGCGAGTTCAACCGTTTCCTCGGGGCCTTTGCCGAGCTCACTCCGGCCGAGGCCACCCTGCGGGCGCTGCTCTGGGCGGCGGCCGGGGCGGCCCTCTTCGTGCTCCTGTTCCTCCTCGCCGGCGGCACGGTCAGGACCGACGGCTCCTGGGCCCACGGCGGCCGGCCGCCCCGCGGCGCGTTCGAGGAGGTGGTGCGCCGCTACGGCACCGGCCGCTCGCCCGTCGGGAGCGGCATGCTGGCCTCGCTGCTGCGCGACGAGGTCGAGGCGCGTCTCTGCCGCGATCTGGAGCTCGACCCGGTCTCGGCCCTCGACCCGGCACGCGCCGTGCCGCGGGCCCGCGCCCAGAGCCCCGAGGCGGCGCACCTGCTCGCCCGCCTGCTCCCGCGGCTGGTCAAGGTGCCGCCGACCGAGCGCGCCTTCGGCACCTACGCCCCCATGTCGCGCCGGAAGCTCGCCCGCCTGCACGCGCAGGTGGAGTCGCTGTTCGCCGCGCTGGAGTCCGCACCCCCGCGCACGGAGGACGACGCCTGATGGCCACCGAGAGAATCCTGGAGAGCGCCCTCGAGGAGGTCCGCGGTGCGGCCGACCGCTGCGCGGCCGAGATCGGCAAGGCCTTCATCGGCGCCCGCGAGACCGTCGACGTGCTGCTGACCGCCCTGCTCGCGCGCGGCCACGTGCTGCTCGAGGGCGTGCCGGGCGTGGCGAAGACCACCCTGTGCAAGGCCTTCTCGCGGACCCTCGGGTGCCGGTTCCGGCGCATCCAGTTCACCCCCGACCTGCTGCCGTCCGACATCACCGGCACCTACATCTTCGACCTGCGCGAGCAGAGCTTCGTGCTGCGCGAGGGCCCGGTCTTCGCCCACGTCATCCTCGGCGACGAGATCAACCGCGCGCCGGCCAAGACCCAGTCGGCGCTGCTCGAGGCGATGCAGGAGGGGCAGGTGACCATCGAGGGGACCACCCGCCCGCTGCCGCGCCCGTTCATGGTCCTCGCCACCCAGAACCCCATCGAGCACGAGGGCACCTACCCGCTCCCCGAGGCGCAGGTCGATCGCTTCCTGGTGAAGCTCCCCATCCGCTACCCCTCGCCCGAGGACGAGAAGCGGATGCTCGCCACCTACAACGGCCCGCTGGCCGAGCCGCGCGAGGTCCTCTCCCCCGAGGGGGTCCTCCGGCTGCAGGAGCTCTCCGCCGCCGTGCACGTGGACGACGAGCTCCTCGACTACGTGCTCCAGCTGGTGCACTTCACCCGGCGCCACCGGCGCGTCTACCTGGGCGCCTCGCCGCGCGCGGCGCTGGCGCTCGTCCACGCGGCGAAAGGCCGGGCGCTCCTGGCCGGCCGCGACTACGTTCTCCCCGACGACGCCAAGCACCTCGCGCCCTACGTGCTGGCCCACCGCGTGCTGCTCACGCCCGAGGCCGAGCTGGAGGGGGTGCTGCCGCCGACGATCGTCGCCGAGGCCCTGGACAAGGTCGCCTACCGGAGGCGGTAGCACGTCATGCGCCCCTCCCTCTCGCGCGCGGGCCGCTACTGCGCCTGGATCGCCTTCGGGTTCGTGGCGGCGGGATCGCTGCGCGGGCTGTGGCCCCTGGTCGCGCTGGGCGCGATCCTCTGCGCGGCGCTCGGCGTCGCCTACCTGTGGTTCTTCCCCACGGCGATCCTGCTGCGGCAGCGCCGCCTGGAGATGGCCTGGTGGGTCCCCACCGGCGCCGAGCCGGAGCGCGGCGACGGCGGGACGCGCGGCGAGGGGGCCGGCCTCGGCGGCGCCCTGCTCGCGGGCCGCCCCTTCCCCCTGCGCGTGCTCCTGCGCAACCGTTCGCCGCGGGCCTTCGGCGACGCGACCCTGACCCCCATCGCGTCGCCGGCGCTCGGGCTCGCCGGCCCGCTGCGGGCACGCGTGCCGCGGCTCTCCGCGATCGAGCTCGGCACCGAGGTCACGGCCCACGCCGCCGGCACCTGGCACCTGCACGGGGCGCAGCTCGCCCTCGGCGACCGCTTCGGCCTGTTCGTGATCCACGCCTACTTCCCCAACCCGCTCGGCTGCAAGGTCTTCCCGCGCCTCTCCGCCACCTCGGCGCTCCCGGCCCTCACGCGGCGCACGGCGGCCCTCCACGAGCGCGCCGGGCAGCACCGCCTCCGGCTGCGGGGCCTGGGCGGCGAGCTGCGCGAGATCCGCGACCACGCCCACGGCGACCCCTTCAAGCAGATCGCCTGGAAGGCCACGGCGCGCACCCGCCGGCTCATGGTGCGCGAGCTGGAGCGCGACGTGGTCATGACCCACCAGCTCCTGCTCGACGTGTCGCCGACCATGCGCGGCGGCGAGTACGGCCGCGCCAAGCTCGACTACGGCATCGAGGTGTGCGCCGCCCTGGCCCGCGCCGCGGGCGAGTCGGGCGACCGGGTCGGGCTCGTCACCTTCGACAGCCGCATCTTCGACCAGGTGAAGGCCAAGAGCGGCCGCCCGCACGAGCGGCGCCTGCTCGAGCACCTGATGGAGCTGCGCCAGATCGTCGACGAGGACCTCACCGATCCCACCGACGGCGAGCTGTGCGCCCTGGTCGCCCGCTACCTGCGGCACCAGGAGGGCATCGACATCCGCCTCCCCGCGCCGCCGGAGCTCGACGACCCCCGCTGGGCCGACGTGGTCACCGGCCCCTCCGGCGACCTCTTCGACCTCGAGGCCCTCGACCGGGTGGTGACGGTCTTCACCGCCGCCGCGCGGGACGCGGGCAGCTTCGGCTCGCGGGCGTACGCGGCGACTCCCGCCATGTCGCGCCTGCGCCGCTTCTGTCGGCAGCGCGGCATCGAGATCCCGTATCGCCGGGGTCCGGGCCGCAAGGCGCTCGGTCTCACCGAGGCGCTCGTGCTCGCGGCGCGGCCGCGGGGCTCCCAGGTGCTGCTGCTGGTGTCCGACCTCGAGGGCCTGGGCGACCGCATCGACGGCGTGCTGCGGGCCACGCGCCTGGCGATCACCCGCCACCGCCTGCTCGTCATCGTCCCCTTCGCGCCGGCCTTCGCCGAGGTGCCCGACGACGTCCACGCGCGTCGCGTCGCCGCCATCCTGGCGCAGGCGGAGCGCCGCGCGCTCGAGGGTCCGCGGCGGGCCATCGAGTCCCTCGGGGTGCCGGTGCTGGTCGTCGGGCGCGAGGACCTGCCGCAGGTGGTCCTCAGGCGCTGGGAGCACCTGCGCGGCGCGCGGCGCGGGGGCCTGGCGGCCTGACGCGGCCGCCGTGCGCTGAGGGCGGCGTGGCCGCCGCCGTCCTTACTCCAGGATCGGGCCCGACTGGCAGACGCCGATCTCCATGATCAGGTAGACCAGGATGCGCTCCTGGACCTCGAGACCGGCGTGCGGCCCCGACATCTCGCCCACGG
The DNA here is from genome assembly GCA_016218785.1 of Deltaproteobacteria bacterium. Classification (GTDB taxonomy): domain Bacteria; phylum Myxococcota_A; class Polyangia; order JACRCY01; family JACRCY01; genus JACRCY01. Next base: position 1,736 of record JACRCY010000312.1, on the reverse strand, counting down.
TGTGGTAGGTCGTGTAGAGCACGCGGCCGCAGCCGTAGGGGAAGCCGAGCGTCAGCGGGTAGATCTGCGCGGCCGGCACGGTCTTCCACGACGCGCCGTCCTCGCGCGGCCCCTCGACGATGACGGTCGGCTTGGCGTACTGCGGCGCGCCCTCCATGTCGCCCACGTAGCCCTCGGTGAGGTTCGTGACCCAGTCCCAGTTCTCCTTGAGGATCAGGCTGTCGCCGCCCCACCCGGTCTGCTGCGCCTCGAGCCAGTCGTGGAGGTCGGCGTCGAGGGCGTGCCCCCCGGAGTCGTAGGGCGCGTAGTCGAAGGAGGCGCTGTTGGCCGAGCCCACCGTGGCGCCGTCGTCGCCGTCGAAGTGCACCAGGTCCCAGGTCTGCCGCAGGTAGTCGTACGACCAGTCGGCGACGTAGAACTTGCCCCCCGCCTTCACGTACTCCTTGAGGTTGTTCTGGACGGTGGTGTTGGTGACGACGTTGCTCGCCTGCGACGAGCAGGGGACGAAGATGATGTGGTACTGCTTCATCTTCTCGAGGTCGCTGAGGAGCTGCAGCGCCGTCCCCTTGTTCCTGGCGTTGCCCGCGGGGGGCATGCTGCCGCCGTTGCTGTAGACGTCGAACTGGACGTTGTTGTCCCAGGTGACCGCCTCGCCCGCGGCATCGAGGGTGGCGAAGCCGAGCTTGGCGAAGAGACCCTCGAGCTCGTCGAAGCTGCCCACCAGGAGCGCCATGTTCGGGATGGTCTCGTTGCCGTCGCTCGAGTTCTTGCTCGGGAGGATCGTGTCCTGAGCGGGCACGTCGAGGCTCTGGCCCGCGCCCACGACGACCGACCGGACCACGCGGAACTGCCCCTTCTGGATGACGAGGATGTAGGAGGACGCCCACACGTTCAGGTCGAAAGCTCCCGTCGCGTCGGTCTTGGTCCACACGGCGCCGGAGGGGACGTCGGTGCACCGCTCGCACGCCACCGTCGGCGAGATGGGCGGCGGAGAGAAGTCGGCCACGTAGACGAGCGCGCCCGCGACCGTGAGCGGCGGGTTGAACTTGAGCCCGTTGGGCGCATAGACGACGCCGCGGAGGTGCGCGTTGGGGGGCTGGACGTAGGCGTCCTGCTGGCCGCCCGTGCCGCCGTCGCCGTGGTTGCCACCCCCGCCGTCCGCGTCTTCCTCGGAGGAGGTGGGCCCGCAGGCCGCCATGCCGAGAGCGAGGACGATCGCCAGCCAACGTGCGCGCATGTGCTGCTCCTCTGCCGCCAGGGGCGGGTGTCTTCAGGGGCAACCTACCCCTTCCCTTGCGGCTTTTCAAGGTGGGGTCCCCGGAACGGGAAAACCCATTGACTCGCCCGATCACTTCGGCTAAGGATTTTTCCGCGCTAGAGCGGCCCCCGCCGCGCCACCCTTGTGCCGGACCAGCCCGGCGGAGGAACATCGTCATGGCTACCTACATCACCGAGGAGTGCATCAACTGCGGCGCCTGCGAGCCCGAGTGCCCGAACGAGGCCGTCTCCGAGGGCGATGAGATCTACATCATCGAGCCGGAGAAGTGCACGGAGTGCGTCGGTCACCACGACCATTTCGCGTGCCAGGCGGTCTGCCCGGTCGAGTGCTGCCTCCTGGACCCCAAGCACGTCGAGACCGAGGCGCAGCTGCTCGAGAGGGTCAAGAAGCTCCACCCGGACAAGACCTTCGGCCCCGACTCCCCGTCGCACTACAGGGTGAAGTAGCCGCCCGCTTT
>JACRCY010000315.1 GCA_016218785.1 Deltaproteobacteria bacterium | reverse complement strand
GCCACCGCCGTCGGCGTGGCCCCGTTCATCAAGGTCCTGCCCCTGGGCACGCTGTGGCAGCTCCCGACGGTCGCCGCGGCCTACGGCACCGACGCGGGCGTCCCCATCGGCTACGCCTGCGGCGACACCGACGCCGGCGTGGACACCGCTCCCTGCGCGGCGGCCCTCGCCATCCAGATCACCTGGGGCGACGTCGACACCGCGATGACCACCATCGAGGCCTCGCCGCCGTGGCGGCAGGAGCGCGGCAAGATCCAGTGCGCGAAGGTCGGCGCGGGCAACCTGTTCTTCGTCCCGTGGGAGATCTGGAACGCCGCCTTCCCGACGGGCGCCAACTGGCGCACCATCACCACGTTCATCACGCACATCACGGTCGTGCCCGAGCACGGCATGACGACTGTGGTCGGCGCGGGCGGCGGGCAGGTCGGCGTCACCCACCATCCGTAACGACGCGCGCCGCGCGTCGTCCCCGCCTCGCCCGAGAACGTTCCCTCCCTGAAGTGACGCTTCCTTGACGCCGCCCCGGCGGCGGATACGCTTTCCCCATGCGCCTCCGGCTCCGCGCCTTCGCCGTGGTCCGCGAGCTCCTCGGCCGCGGCGAGGAGACGCTCGAGGTGCCCGACGGCACGCGGGTCGGTCAAGTGCTCGACCTCGTCGCCGCGCGCGACCCGCGCCTCGGCCGGCTGCGCCCGCTCCTGCGCGCGGCGCGCAACCAGGCCCTGGCCGGCGACGAGGTGGTGCTCGCGGAGGGGGACGAGGTGGCGCTCATCCCGCCGGTGGCGGGCGGCGCGCCGCAGCGCTTCCGCGTCCAGGCCACGCCCGTGGACCCGGCCGAGGCCCAGGCGCTGGTGGCGCGCCCGGGCGCCGGTGCCATCGTCTCGTTCGTCGGCACGGTGCGCGACGAGCACGACGGCCACCCGGTCGAGCGGCTCGAGTACGAGGCCTACGTGGAGATGGCCGAGAAGGTGCTCGTGGCGATCGGCACGGCCCTCGAGGCGGACATGCCCGGCGTGCGGCTGGCCGTGATCCACCGCCACGGCGACCTGCACGTGGGCGAGGTCGCGGTGGCCATCGCCGCGGCCGCGCCGCACCGCGCCCAGGCGTTCGACGCCTGCCGCGAGGCCATCGAGCGCGTCAAGCGCGCCCTGCCCGTGTGGAAGAAGGAGCACAGCCCGGACGGCGCCGTGTGGCTGGGCACCGGCTCGTGAGCGAGTCGCCGGCAGCGGCCGCGGGGCCCGGCACGGCGCCGCCGCCCGGCGCGACGGCGCCAACGTCGGATGACGCGCCCGGCCGCATCGTCCGCGAGGTGCTGGTCCTCTTCGCCGTGGCCACGGTGCTCGCGGCCGCGGTCTTCCAGCTCGGCCGCGTCGTGCCGTTCGTCGGCCGCCACGTCGCCGACCTCATCGCGGTCACCTTCTACGCCGTGCCGGTCTTCCGCCTGTGGCAGCGGCGCCGCGACCTCGCCGACTACGGCTTCAACTTCGGCGATCCCCGGCGCTCGACGCTGCTGGTGGTGGCCGCGGTGCTGGTCACCATCCCGCTCTTCTTCGCCGCCTTCCTCGCGTTCTACGGCGCCGTGTGCGGGCCGCTCCGCGAGCCCTTGGGCAGCCTCGCCAGCCCCGCGGGCGCGGTGTGCGCGCGGTTCACGGGCTGGGCGGGCGTGCACCCGGCCTGGCCCGGCGGCACGCCGTGGGGCACGCTCGTCGCGCTCTTCACGCAGCTCGTGGCCGTGGCCCTGCCCGAGGAGTTCTTCTTCCGCGGCTACCTGCAGGGGCGGCTCGCCGAGGCGCTGCCGCCCCGGGCGCGCTTCCTCGGCGTGCCGGTGGGCAGCGCGCTGCTCCTCGGCGCGGTCCTCTTCGCGCTCGGCCACTTCCTCATCGACTTCGACCCCCGCCGCCTGGCGGTCTTCTTCCCGGCGCTGGCGTTCGGCTGGATGCGGCAGGCCTCGGGCTCGATCGCGCCCGGGGCGCTGTTCCACGCCCTCTGCAACCTCTACAGCGACGGGCTTCATCGCAGCTTCTTTGGCTGAAGCTCCGGCTATAATCCGCCCGTGGGCCAGGCCGCCGCCTTCTTCGACATGGACAAGACCGTCCTCGCGGTGAACTCGGGGACGCTGTGGCTCCAGCACCTGGTCACGCACCGCGAGATCACCGTCTACAACCTGGCCCGCGCGCTCTGGTGGCTGGCGCTGTACCAGCTCGCGCTGGTGGACGGCGAGTTCGTCACCGCCGAGGGCGTCTCCACCGTGAAGGGGCAGCGCGAGGCCGACATGCGCCGCGTCTGCGACCGCTGGTTCGCGGAGAAGGTGGCGCCCCACATCACGGCCGGGGCGTGCGCCCGGGTCGCGGAGCACCGCGCCGAGGGGCACCTCCTCGCGGTGCTGTCGTCGTCGTCGCCGTACGCCAGCGAGCCCCTGGGCGCGCACCTCGGCATCCCCCACGTGCTGTGCACGCGGCTGGAGGTCCAGGACGGGATCTTCACCGGCGGCGTGGCCGGATCGGTCTGCTTCGGCCGCGGCAAGGTGCGGGTGGCCGAGGAGTTCGCGCGCGAGCGCGACGTGGACTTCTCCGCGAGCTGGTTCTACACCGACAGCTACAGCGACCTGCCGATGCTCGCGCGCGTCGGCCACCCGGTCGCGGTCAACCCCGATCTCCGGCTGCGCCGCCACGCGCGCGCCCGCGGCTGGCCGATTCTCAGCTGGACGCGCTGACGCGGCCCGCGTCACCGAACGCGACGCGGTCCGCACCCTGGGAGGCCCCGATGCTCACGCCCCACGTCGAGCGCCTGATCGACGCCGCCCTCGAGGAGGACCTCGGCCGCGGCGACCCCACCTCCGAGCTGATCTTCGAGCCCGAGGCGCGCCTGCGCGGCCGGCTCTTGGCCAAGGAGCCGCTGGTGGTGTGCGGCGGGGCGGTGTTCGAGCGCGTCATGCGGCGCGTCGACCCGGAGGTCCAGGTGCGCCTCGCGAGCCGCGACGGCGACGAGGTGGGGGCCGGCGCCATCCTGGGCGAGGTCGAGGGACGGGCGCGCAGCATCCTGGCCGCCGAGCGCACCGCGCTGAACTTCCTGCAACGCCTCGCGGGGGTGGCCACCCTGGCGCGCGCCTACGTGCGCGCCGCCAGCGTGGGGCGCGCCGTGATCGCCGACACGCGCAAGACGACGCCCGGCTGGCGCGCCCTCGAGAAGCACGCGGTCCGCGTGGGCGGCGCCCGCAACCACCGCGCCGACCTGTCCGCCGGCATCCTCATCAAGGACAACCACATCGCCACCGCGGGCTCCCTCGGGGAGGCCGTGCGCCGCGTGCGCCTCGGGGCGCCCCACACCCTCCGCATCGAGGTCGAGGTGCAGACGCAGGGCGAGCTCGACGAGGCCATCGCCGCGCGCGCCGACGTCGTGCTGCTCGACAACATGGGCGACGAGGCGATCGGGCTCGCGGTGGAGCGCGCCGCGGGCCGGGTGCTGCTCGAGGTGTCGGGCGGCGTGGGCCTGGAGCGGGTCCCGGTGCTGTCGCGCCTCGGCGTGGACGTCATCAGCGTCGGCCGGTTGACGCACTCGGCCCGCGCCGTCGACATCAGCCTCGAGGCTGAGCGGCTGGGGCGGTAGCGTGGCGACCCACGACGCGGCCCTGCTCGCGGCCCTCGGCGGCGGCGCCTGGGTGTCGGGCGCGGACCTCGCCCGGGCCCGCGGGATCTCCCGGGCGGCCGTCTCCAAGCAGGTGGCGGCCCTGCGGCGGCAGGGGTTCACGATCGAGGCCGCGCCCCGGCGCGGCTACCGGCTGGTGGGCGCGCCCGACCGGCCGCTCCCGGCGCTCCTCCAGCCGCTGCTCCAGACCCGGCGGTTCGGGCGGGAGCTCCGCGCCCTCGAGCGCGTCGGCTCGACCAACGACGAGGCGGCCGCCTGGGCGCGCGCGGGCGCGCCCGAGGGGGCCCTGGTGCTCGCCGAGACGCAGGAGCACGGCCGCGGCCGCGTCGGGCGGCGCTGGCACTCGCCGCCGGGCGAGAACCTCTACCTGTCGCTCGTGCTCCGGCCGCCCCGGCCGCCGCACGAGCTGCCGCCGCTCACGCTGGCCGCCGGCCTCGCGGTCTTCGACGTGTGCGCGGCGCGGGGCCTGCGGCCCGAGCTCAAGTGGCCCAACGACGTGCTCCTCGGCGGCAAGAAGGTGGCCGGCGTCTTGACCGAGATGAGCTCCGAGGCCGAGCGCGTGCTCCACGTGGTCATCGGGCTCGGCCTCAACGTCAACGGCACGAAGTTCCCGGCCGAGCTGCGGGAGCGCGCCACCTCGCTGCGGCTGGCGAGCGGCCCGGGGGCGCCGCCGCTCGGGCGGGCCGCGCTCCTCTGCGACCTGCTCCTGCGCCTCGAGGCGCGCTACCACGAGTTCCTCGATCGCGGGCCGGCTGCGGTCGTCGCGGCCTTCCGCGAGCGCTGGGCCGGGCGCGGCCGCGCCGTGCGCGTGCAGGCGGGCGACGCGGTGCTGCGCGGGGTGGCGCAGGACGTGGACGACGGCGGGGCGCTGCTCGTGGCGCGCGGCGGCGCGATCGAGCGGGTGCTCTCCGGGGAGGTGCTGCGATGGGACTGAGGCGCGCGGGCCGGGCCTTCGCCGCCGCGAGCCTCGTGGGCGCGGCCGTGGTCCTGCTGGGGGCCTGCGGGCCGACGCTGCAGCCGCGGATCTTCCCGATGGACCAGGTCTACACCGAAGGCTGCCCCAGCCTGGCGGTGGCCGAGGACGAGTACGTGCAGATCACCGTCCACGGGAGCCACCACACCGAGGACCACCTGCTCGTCGGCACCTGCGAGGACGCGCGGCTCCCCGACTGCACGTGGCAGTACTGCGGCCGCCTCCCCGATTCGAAGCGCGCGCCGCGCGACGTGTGCCTGCCGGGCAAGGTGTTCCGCAAGGTCTACGATCGGCGCATGGGTCAGGGGGGTCCCTCGCCCGGAGCCACCTTCATCGTGGAGCCGTTCTGCGTGAAGGGGGCCTGCGACCTCGGCCTCAGCCTGTGGGTGGTGTCGCACGACGAGTCGATCAAGCGCCGCGGCGCCTGTCGGCTGCAGGTGGGCGAGGTGCGCTTCGAGGACCGGCCGCGCGGCCGCGAGGGCCGCGAGGGGGACTTCGAGTCGCTGCGGCTCAAGTGCGAGGTGCACAAGAAGGGCAGCAGCGCCGCGCCCAGGGAGTGCTACCCGGCCTTCTGATCGGGGGGACCGCCCGGCGCGCTGGCGGTTGGCGGCCACGCCAGCCCCGGGGCGCGCCTCTGCGTCCTCCCGCACCCCCCGCGGCGGGCTCGGCACGGCCGATCCCGCCGCGCAACGGGGCGATCGGGCGCGACGGGCGCGGTGGGGGCCGTCTTCAGGGCCGGAACGCCGCGTCGTCGACCTTGACGTTGCGCTTGAGCCCCGCGAAGGTGACGTCCGTCTGGTCGCCGTTCTTCTCGCGCAAGGCCAGGCCCGCCACCTGCCAGGCCGCGTCGAAGCGCATCTCCATGGCCACCAGGTGCTTGGCGAGGTCGCCGCGCGGTACGAGGAGCAACGCCTGCGGCCCCGTCACCTTGAGGTCGAAGTCCTGCGTCGCCGCCTTGAGCGACCCGGGCCCGAGGGCCGCGAGCAGCCGCTCGAGCAGGGCCTTCAGGCCCGGCTGGCGTCCGAGATCGTAGGTCACGCTCTTCTGGCCGGGCGTCTTGACCGTGACCCGCGCGCCGTCGAGGAGAATGACGCTCGGGTCGGGCGTGAGGTACTCCCAGCGCAGCTTGCCGGGGCTGCGGAACGCGAAGCGCCCCGTGGAGCGCAGCTCGTCGCGGAACAGCGACAGGCGCTTGCGCTGGGTGAACTCGCCGACGAGCGTCTCCTGACCGGCGCGCGCCTTCTCCACCTTCTCGATCAGCTCGGCGGCGGTGAGGAGCCCCCGCGAGGCGGGCGTCTTCTGCGAGGCCGGGGCCCTACGCGGCGCGGCACCAGCCGCCGTGACGCCCCCGAGGAGGAGGACGGCGAGCAGAGCGGCGAGGAGCGCCCGCCCGCTCATTGCCCTCGCGCGGCCTCCACGAAGGCCGCCAGCGCGTCGATCGAGGCGAACGCCTGCTTCGCGACGTCCTCGTCGGGGATGGAGATGTGGAAGCGGCGCTCGAGGGCCACCGCGAGCTCCAGGGCGTCGATCGAGTCCAGCCCGAGGCCGGCCCCGAAGAGGGGTGCCGCGTCGTCGATCGTCGCCGGAGTGACGTCCTCCAGGGAGAGGGTGGCGATGAGGAGCTCCTTGAGCTCCCGCTTCAGGTCGGGCATGGGGCCTCGCAGGGTAGGGACGGAACGACGGGTCACGTGGAGAGCCCCCCGTCGACCGAGACGATCTGGCCGGTCACGTACGCGGCGGCATCCGCGCACAGGAAGCGCACGACGCTCGCGACCTCCTCGGGCCGGCCCATGCGGCCCAGGGGGACGTCGCGGAGCAGGTCGGCGCGGACGCCCGCGTCGAGCGCGGCCGTGGCCGGGGTGTCGATCAGGCCGGCCGAGACGGCGTTGACGGTGATGCGGTAGCGCGCCACCTCGCGGGCCAGGGCCCGGGTGAGCCCGCACAGGCCGGCCTTGGCGGCGGCGTAGTTGGTCTGGCCGGCGCGGCCGAGCAGCCCCGAGGGGGACACGATGGTGACGACGCGGCCGGCGCGGGCCGCGATCATCGGGCGGAGCGCCTGTCGCAGCACCAGGTAGGCCCCCCGCAGCGCGACGGCGATGACCTCGTCGAAGTCGCGCGCCGGCATCATCACCAGGAGCTTGTCGCGGAAGAAGCCGGCGTTGTGGACGACCACGCGGAACCCGGGGTCGGCGTGGTCGCGGCCGAAGCGCGCCACCTGGTCAGCGTCGGTCACGTCGCAGCGCGCGGTGGCGACCGTGAGGCCGCGGCTCGCCGCCTCGGCGCCGAGGGCGGCGGCGGCGCAGTCGTCGTGGGCGTAGGTGGCGGTGACCTCGTGCCCCGCCTCCGCCAGGGCGAGCACGATGGCGCGGCCGATGCCGCGCGTCCCGCCGGTGACGAGCGCCTGTGGCCTTCCTGGCCCCGCGTTCATGGGCGAGGCATTGTACCCCCGCAACTTGCCAATGCAACGGCGGCGGCTTATAGGTCAGCCGTGTCGCCCGCCGTGGGCCGGATCGGGTTCCACCTCGCCGCGGTCGCGCTCGCGGCGCTCGCCGCCCTGCGCCTCGCCGGGATCGTCCACGTCGCCGCGTGGGTCCTGGGCGCGGCCGCCCTCGGCCTGGCGCTGGTGTTGTTCGCGGCGCTGTACCTCCCCTGGTTCGGCCTGTTCGGCCGGCCACTCCGGCGCGGGCCCGCGGCCCTCGGCCTGGTGGCGCGGACGTTCGACGACGGCCCGGACGCGGCGGCGACGCCGGTGGTGCTGGCGGCGCTCCAGCGCCGCGGCCACCGCGCCACCTTCTTCGTCATCGGCACGCAGGCCGCGGCCGCGCCCGAGGTCATTCGGGCGATCCTCGCGGCCGGCTGCACCGTCGGCAACCACACCCACCGGCACTCGTGGCTGACCCCGTGCTACGGTCCCGGCCGGCTGCGGGAGGAGCTGGAGCGCGCCACGGCGGCGCTCGTGGCCGCCGGCGGCGAGGCGGCCCGGCCCCGCTTCGTCCGGCCGCCGGTGGGGCTGCTCGGCCCCTACTTCGCGCCCGCGGCGGCCGCCGCCGGGCTCCGGCTGGTGGCCTGCAGCGGCCGCGCCGGGGACGCGTCGCTGTGGCCGCTCGCCCGGGAGCGCGTGCTGCGCCGCGTGGCGCGGGCGCTGCAGCCCGGCGCCATCATCGCGCTCCACGACGGGGCCGAGGTGCGCGGCCGCTCCGCGCCGGCGCCCGCCCTCATCGAGGCGGTCCTCGACCTGGTGGAGGCCAAGGGGCTGCGCTCGGTGACGCTCGAGGAGCTGTGCGCTACCTCGCCGGGGCCTTCGCCTTCCCCGGCCGCCGCACGTTGAAGGTCGGCTTTGCCGTCGGGTCGCAGTTCGGCCCGAACCCGGTCGCGTCGAACTCGTAGGTGAGGCTACCGCTCTGCCCCTGGTGCGTGGCCTCGATGCGCAGCTCGTGCTTGCCGGCGCGGGACGGGCTGCAGTAGCCGAGCAGGTAGTAGTGCTTCGAGCTGGCCTCGACGCGCGCGGCCGCGGCCTGGAAGGAGGCGGTGATCTGGCTCCGGTCCTTGTGGAGGATCGTGCCGTTCTTGCCGATGCGCTTGAGCGAGCCCTCGTCGATCTCGGCCCCCACGCCGATCACCATGACCTCGAGGTCGGTCTCGTAGAGCTCCCGCTCGAGCTGCTCGCGCGTCACGCGGTGGGCGCGGTCGGTGCCGTCGGTGAAGACCACCAGGGTGCCGAAGGTGAGCGGCGCCGCCGACGTGCTCATCTGCCGGCGGAGCACCTTGAGGCCCTCGAGGATGGCGCCGTTCAGGTTGGTGGACGGGTCGCGGCCCTTGAAGGTGCCGAGGCGGCCGGCCCCGTTGGCGAGCGCGGGGCCGGTGGCGAACCCGGCGATCGGGTGGATCTGCGTGGCGCCGTCGAACGCGTAGATCCCGACCTTCTGGTACTTCTGGACCCGCTCGCCGAAGGCCCGCGCCGCCTCCTGGATCACCGCGACGTCGCCCGAGCCGGTGACGCTACCGCTCATGTCGATGAGCAGCAGGGTGTGGTGCGCCGCCGCCACCTCGGGGTTGAGGATGGTCTGCTTGCTCTCGTGCACCGAGATGGGCTGGCCGTCCTCGTAGATGCGGAACGACTGCGCGGTGAGGCTCGGGACCGGCTGGTCGTCGCTCGTGTCGACGGTGAAGTAGACGGCGAGGTTCGACGGCCGCTTGACGCTGGCATCGATGAGGCCGAGGCGGAGCCCGGCGCACCCGCCGGCCGCGAGGGCGCCTATCGTCGTCAGGGCGAGGAGCGCACGGGGGAGCATCCGCGTATCGTACGCCTCGCGGGGCGCGCCGGCCAGTCGGGCCTGGCCGTGCCGCCCGGCGGGCCGCCTCACTCGGGCGGCGCGAGCACCAGGGCGGCGGCGGCGCCGAGCGGATCGGTCGCGCCGACCAGGGTCGGCGCCACCGGCTCGTCCTGGACGGCGAGCGCCACGGCGAGCGCCCCGCCGGCGCCGAAGGTCACGCCGAAGCGAGCGGCCGGATCGGTGGCCGGAACCGAGGTGCCCGCCATGGCCGCGCCCGGGCCGGCCGTCGCGTCCGGACCGTCGCCCGCGCCGTCGCGGCGGCGGTCGTGAGGCTAAGGGGTCACCGGCGCGCGCGCCACGAGGCCGCGCGCGCGCGCCTCCGCGGGGAGGCCGGCCTCGCGCAGGGCGGCGGCGGCGGCACCAGCCAGGGCCGGGCCCCGCGCCAACGTGGG
>JACRCY010000313.1 GCA_016218785.1 Deltaproteobacteria bacterium | reverse complement strand
CACCCCGCCTGGCGGAGCATAGATCAATTCCGGGGTCGTGGTGCGCTCAGTGCAGGCGCGGGAGCCTTGACGAGGGCCTCAGCCGTGAGCGTGGCTCGGCGAAGCCGGCGCAGCGGCTCCGGACGGATCGGCGGGCGGCAGATCTTTCACCAGTTGAAAGTTCTTGGCGGGGACCGCGCGGCCGACCGCGATTTCTTTCAGCTGGTGAAAGTTCTTGGCGCCACCGTTGGGCCCGATGCGAGTCGATTGGGGCGGCGCCGCACCAAGCAAGTGACCCGACTTCCGGACGACCTCCCGCGATCACGCTCGGGCGCAAGCCGGGGGGTTGCATCCGGCGACCGGCAACCAGGATAATGACCCCTGGCCCGCTGACGGCGGGCGGTCCGTCCATGTCCTCTCGAGCCAGGTTCCTGCTCCTCGCCCTGTCGGCGGCCGCGGCCGCAGTGGCGGCCTGCAGCGACTCGTCGCCCATGCAGCCGTGTCACGCCGACTGCGGGACCCATGGCTCCTGCGTCGTCAACCTGGGCCACGAGGAGTGCCTCTGCGACCTCGGGTACGCGGGTGACGCGTGTGGCGACTGCGCCAGGGGCTACGTCCAGACCGCCGGCGCCTGCGCGCCCGATCCTTGCCAGCCCAACCCGTGCCGGGAGGCGCACAGAGGGGTGTGCGTGGTGGAGGAGGGCGCGGCCACGTGCCACTGCGACGAGGGCGCCCAGGACAACGACGGCGACACGAGCTGCCGGCCCACGTGCGTCGAGGCGACCCGAGGGTACGGGCCGCAGGCCTGCGACGACTCGTCGGGGGATGCCGTCTTCGTCGGCGTCCGGACCTGCGACAGCCTCATCACGTACGATCCCGGCACCACCCAGGTCGGCCAGGTCTACGCGCGCGGCGAGTTCAACGACTGGTCGCTCGACGATCCCATGGTGCTCGGCGCCGACGGCCGTTACACGCTCGTGCTCCAGCTCGCCGCCGGGAGCTACGCCTACAAGCTCTACGACCAGGGGCAGGACCGCTGGTTCGCGGACCCCGCGAACCCCTTCTCCAAGTGGGTCGGCGGGGAGCGCAACTCGCGGCTCGTCGTGGAGGACTGCAACCTGCCGTACCTGCGGCTGATGCACCAGCCGGAGATCACGGGCGACCCCCAGCACGGGGGCGGCCTCGTCACGTTCAAGGTGCAGTACGTGGACGGCGCCACGGGCGCGAGCCTCGCCGCGGCCGGCGTGGTCGCCACCCGCGACGGCGTCCCCCTCGCCGTGACCGCGGGCTCCGACGGCGTGGTGAGCATCGTCGACGCCGGTCTGTCGCCGGGCAAGGTCGCCTACCGGTTCGAGGCCAGCGACGCGCAGGGGCGCGTTGCGCGGCGTCTCTACGTCCCGGTCTGGCTGGAGACGTTCCCCTTCGACTGGCGCGACGCGGTCCTGTACTTCGCCATGACCGACCGCTTCCTCGACGGCGACCCCGCCAACAACGCCCCGGTCAACGGCGTCGACGCCAAGGTCAACTGGCACGGCGGCGACTTCGCGGGCCTGCGGGCGAAGATCGAGGACGGGTACTTCGACGCGCTCGGCGTCTCCGCGATCTGGCTCTCGTCGATCTCGCAGAACACCGGCCGCGCGTGGCCGGGCGACGACGACCGCTTGACGACGGGCTATCACTCCTACTGGCCGATCTCGACCGGATGGACAGACGACACGCCGCTGCCCGGCGTCCAGGCGGTGGACCCGCACTTTGGCGACTTGGACGAGTTCAGGGGCCTGGTGGCCGCGGCGCACCACCGCGGCATCCGCGTCCTCGTCGACCTGGTGGCCAACCACGTGCACCAGGACAGCCCCCTGTGGACGAACCACCAGGGCGACTCGCCCCCCTGGTTCAACCTGCCGTCCGAGGGGTGCAAGGAGACGAGCTGGGCCCGGCCGATCACCTGCTGGTTCGCCGCCTACCTGCCGGACCTCGACTACCGCAACCAGGCGGTCATGGACCTCATGGCCGAGCACGCCGCCTGGCTCGTCGAGGAGACCGACATCGACGGCTTCCGCCTCGACGCGGTCAAGCACATGGTCGACGACTTCACGTACACGATCCGCGGCACGCTCGACCGGCGGCTGCGCTACTCGGCGCAGCGCTTCTACCTGGTGGGCGAGACCTTCACCGGCGAGGACGGCGCCGACCTGCTCAAGCACTACCTCGGCACGGCCCAGCTCGACGGCCAGTTCGACTTCCCGCTCTACTGGCAGGTCACGGCCACGCTGCTGCGCGAGGAGCGCGACCTCAAGGCTCTGGCCGGCATGGTGAAGGGCAACGACACTCACTACGGCTACGCCATCATGAGCACGTTCATGGGGAACCACGACGTCTGCCGGGCGCTCTCCCACGCCGCCGGCGCCTTCGGCGACATGTGGAGCAACGACGGCAAGGCCATGGGGTGGCAGAGCCCGCCGGCGCTGCCGTCGGACGAGGAGCCGTTCCGGCGGCTCCGCCTGGCGTGGACCTTCCTCTTGACGAGCCCCGGCGTCCCGCTCATCTACTACGGCGACGAGCTGGGCATGGAAGGCGCCGGCGATCCCGACAACCGCAAGCCGATGCGCTTCGCCGGCGAGCTGACCCCGCTGCAGCAGGAGACCCTCGCGCAGGTGCAGCTCCTCGCGGGGCTGCGGCGGGAGCACCCGGCGCTGCGCCAGGGCACGCGCCGGGAGCTGCTCCTCGCGACCGACGGCCTGACTTGGGCCTACGCCATGCAGACCCGCGACGATCTCGTGGTCGTCGTGCTCAACCGCGCGCCGACGCCGCGGACCGAGACCCTCGACCTCTCGGCGCTGCAGCTCCCGGACGGCACCGTCCTGCACGACGCCCTCATGGGCGCCGATCTCGCCGTCGCCGGCAGCGACCTGACCCTCTCCGTGGAAGGGCGGGGCGCGGCCGTGCTGGTGCGGAAGTGAGCCCACGCATGCCACCTCGTCCCCCCTGGACCATCGTCTCCGTCGCGCTCTCGTGTGCCCTGCTGGCGGGAGCGTGCCAGGAGCCCGACACCGCGCACCTCTACCGGACCGCGCCACTCGCGCCCTCGCTCGACGAGGCGCGCGTGCGGAGCCTCGACACGCTCGGCTCCATGCTCGTGGACCGCGGCGCCAACTTCAGTGTCTACTCGAACCGGGCCACCCGGGTGGAGCTGCTCCTCTTCGACGACCCCGAGGGCGCGCTCCCCACCCGCCGCTTCGAGATGAGCCGGTTCGGCGACGTGTGGAACCTCTACGTCGAAGGGATCGGCCTCGGGCAGCACTACGGCTACGTCGCCTGGGGCCCCAACTGGACCTACGACGCCGCGTGGTACCCGGGGGCGATCACGGGCTTCACCGACGACGCCGACCTCGACGGCAACCGCTTCGACCCCAACAAGCTCCTCTTCGACCCGTACTCGATCGCGCTCCACCGCGACCACGACTGGGCGAAGGGCTCGTGCGCCAGCGGCCCCGATCGCACCGTCTCGACCTGGGGCGCGGGCGCCAAGAGCATCATCACCAAGAGCCAGTACCAGTGGAGCGACCACGAGGCGGCCTGGCAGGAGCAGCGCCAGGACCCCGAGTGGGCCGGCCACCGCTGGCAGGACCAGATCGTCTACGAGGTCCACCTGAAGGGGTTCACCGGGAGCCCGGCCTCCGCGGTCGCGCACCCGGGCAGCTACCGCGGCTTCGGCGAGAAGGCCGGCTACCTCGCCGACCTGGGCGTCACGACGGTCGAGCTGATGCCGGTCTTCGAGAAGCCGCTCGACGGCGGCTACTGGGGCTACAACACCATCAACTTCTTCGCCCCCGAGCTCTCCTACGCGTCCCAGCTCACCGAGCCGCACGACGCCATCGACGAGTTCAAGTGGATGGTGGACGAGCTCCACCAGCAGGGGCTCGAGGTCATCCTCGACGTGGTCTACAACCACACGGGCGAGGGCGGGTTCTGGCGCTCCAAGATCGAGCAGGATCCGACGGACCTCTCCGGCAACCCCGCCCTCATCAACTTCGACGCCAAGGAGGTCGCGTCGATCTACGCCTTCCGCGGCCTCGACAACGCCGCCTATTACCTCCTCTCGCCCGACGACCAGGAGTTCTACTTCGACCAGACCGGCGTCGGCAACCAGACGCGCGCCAACCACCTGCCGGTGCGGCGCATGATCATGGACAGCCTCCGCTACTGGGTGGACGAGATGCACGTGGACGGCTTCCGCTTCGACCTGGCGCCGGCCCTCGGCGTGAGAGACGACGACCCGACCGCGTGGGACGTGCAGAGCTCGGTGCTGCAGGAGATCGCGGACGAGCCGACGTTCCAGGAGCGCAACATCCGCATCATCGCGGAGCCCTGGTCGCTGGGGCAGTACCGCCTGGGCGGCTTCCCGGGCGCGACGTCGAAGCCGGGCTACGCGTACGGCGAGTGGAACGGCAACTACCGCGACGTGGTGCGCGCGTTCGTCAACTTCGACGACCAGACCCTCTCCTCCGCCGAGGGGCCCGTGGATCTCGGCGGCGCGCTCACCGGCTCGAACGCGCTCTTCGGCTCCTCCGGCCGCAAGCCCTGGCACTCGGTGAACTTCGTCACCTCGCACGACGGCTTCACCATGTACGACCTCTTCTCGTACCACGAGAAGCGCAACGGCTGCAGCCTGCTGAACCCCGTCTGCTGCGAGAACCCGACCAACCCCTTCTGCGTCAAGAACGCCGGCGAGGACAACAACCGTTCGCGCGACTGGGGCAGCGACAGCGAGGCCTTCAAGCGGCAGCTCATCCGCGACATGTTCGTGTTCATGATGGTGTCGCACGGCACGCCCATGCTCTACGGCGGCGACGAGTGGCTGCGCACCCAGCTGGGGAACAACAACGCCTTCTCGACCAGCGCGGACAACTACGCCAACTGGTTCGACTGGGGCGCCTGGCAGTCGGAGGAGCCGCGGCTGCGCATGCACGACTTCGTGCGCAAGGCGATCGCCCTGCGCAAGGCGCACGGCTACGCGTTCGCGCCCGCGGAGTACGGCGGCGGGGCGGCGTTCGCGTGGAAGGACGCCGCCAACCACGACGTCACCAACTGGGGCGTCCGCCACCTGATGCAGCACTACTACGGCACGGGCGCCGATCCGCAGCTGCTCGTCCTCGTGAACATGGAGGCGTCGACGGACGTGGAGTTCACGCTGCCCGCGGGGGTGCTGTGGCTGCGCCTGGTCGACACCCAGCAGTACTTCGACGACGACGCCTACTTCACCTCGACCGGGAAGGACAAGAAGCTCTCGGCCAACGTCGACCTCGAGACGCCGGAGGCGGTGAGCGGCACCTATACGGTGAAGTCCCGGTCGATCGTGGTCCTCAAGGGGACACCGTAGGGAGCTATTCGCGCTGCCCCGTTTTCGCGCGCCAGCGACGCAAGCGATCGATATTGCAGAGGCGAGGCGCTTACAAGTTGCCGGAATTGACCAGGCACCTATGGCACTCAACCCCCTCGGAGAGGCTGATTCTT
>JACRCY010000311.1 GCA_016218785.1 Deltaproteobacteria bacterium | reverse complement strand
TCGGTCCGGTCATCGCCGATCGGCGCCGGAGCCGGCGCCTTCACCCGGCCGGTCGGAGGCTTCGTCGGCCTGGCGGAGACGGGCGCGTGCGGCACGCGCTCCGCGGGAATCGGTTCCGCCCCCTCGCACGCCTTGACGAACCTGGCGCAGAGCTTCGAGACACTCTTGTGGCGCTTCTCCCGGTCCTTCTCGAGCGCCCGCTCCACCACCTGGGCCACGGCCTCGGGCACGTCAGGGGCGACCTCGCGCAGGGGCTTGGGATCCGCAAAGCAGACGTTGTAGATGATGTTGACCAGCGACTCGCCGCCGAACGCGCGCTTGCCGCTCAGGCACTCGTACAGGATGGCGCCGAGCGCGAACACGTCGGTGCGCGCGTCCACCTCCCCCAGCCGCCCGTGTGCCTGCTCGGGCGCCATGTAGTACGCGGTCCCCAGGATCTGACCGCTCTGCGTATGGGCGCCGGGCGCGTCGAGGATCTTCGAGATGCCGAAGTCGAGGATCTTGACGAAATCTTCCCGGTGGCCGCGCCGGGACAGGAAGATGGTCCCGGGCTTGAGGTCGCGGTGGATGATGCTGCGGTTGTGCGCCATGTCGAGCGCGCTGGCGACCGGCTCCAGGATGCGGACGGTCTCCGCGACCGTCAGGCGTCCCCGCCGCTCGAGGAGCGAGCCGAGGTCCTCGCCCTCCAGCAGCTCCATCACCATGAATGGCGCGCCATCCTCGGTAAAGTTGAAGTCGAAGACCTCGGCGATGTGCTCGTGCCCGAGCGAGCTGGCGATCTCGGCCTCGCGCTGGAACCGCTCGAACAGCTCGCGGTCGGCCGCCAGGGCGGGGTCGAGCAGGATCTTGACCGCGAACCGGCGGGGCAGGCGCAGGTGGACCGCCTCGTAGATCGCCCCCATGCCCCCGCGCGCCAGGAGCCGTTCCAGGCGGTACGTCCCACTGAGGACGAGACCCACTCGCGCTTCGAGCGGGCCGGCGCTGTCAATAGGTAGAGGGTATTCCTCCGACGTGGGGCAGTCAACACTGCAGCCACGGTGGCTGGTGGCTCCCGGCCGCGGGCGGCGGCTGGCGCCGCCTCCCACCGTGGCGGTATACTCGACGCATGGCTCGTGACCGTCGTGATCTGGACCGGTTGGCGACCGAGCTCGCGGCGCTCAGCCCAGACGAACGAAGCCGCGTGATTGCGTCCGCCGGCCGTCGTGCCCGGCTGCATCCCCCGCCACCCGGATTCGAGCCCCCTTGTCTCGAGGGTGGGGAGGCGTGGGTCGGCGGCGACCTCACGCGCGAGGAGATCTACGGCGACCATGGCCGTTGACGCGGTGTTCCTGGACACCAGCGTGCTCGTGGCGGCGTCGGTAGCCGTTCACCCCGGACACGTCAACGCGCGGGAGGGGATCCGCGCCCTGGCGGCCGCAGGTGCCGCGCTGTGCATCAGCCCGCAGGTCTGCCGGGAGTTCCTGGTCGTCCTCACCAGACAGCCGGTGTCGGGCCGCGCCTTCTCCGTCGAGGAAGCGCTCGCCGCACTCGACGAATGGCGTCAGGGCTGTTCGTTGCTCGCCGAGGACGAGGACACCGTGGCCGAGTGCCTGCGCCTGGCCCGAAAGCACCGGGTGCAGGGCAAGCAGATCCACGACTGCAACGTCGTCGCCGTGATGCGCGCCCACGGCGTGTCCCGTCTCGTGACGCGCAACCCGGGGGACTTCTCGCGCTATCCCGGGATCACGGTCGACGCGATCCGGCCGTAGGCGGCGGGGGCCGCCGCGGGGGCAACGGCCTCAGGGCTGCTTCTTGTGCCCGACGAGCTGGAGGTAGACCCGCGCGCTCTTGTTGTTGGAGTCGATCGCCAGCACCGACTCCCACTCCTTGACGGCGTCGTCGAGCCGGGCGAGCGAGTAGAGGGTCACGCCGCGGTGCACGCGCGCCGGCAGGTAGTCGGGGCGCTGCGCCTTCACCTCGTCGAACTCGCGCAGCGCGTCCTCGAGCTTCCCCATGTCGCGGTAGGTGCTCGCGAGCTTCGTGCGGATGTCGACGAACGTCGGGCAGAGGTCGAGCGCCTTGTGGTACTCGTTCACCGCCTCGTCGTAGAACCCGAAGTCGTAGTAGGCCGAGCCCAGGTCGGCGTGCATGTTGGCGATCTTGCCGCGGGCGAAGGGATCGAGGGAGCGCGGCTGCGCCCGCGACTTGGCGATGGCCTGGCCGTAGACGTCCTTGGCCTGCTGGTACTTGCCGAGGTCGTTGTAGGTGACCGCCAGGTTGAGCGCGACCTCGGTGTAGTTCGGGTTGAGCTTGAGCGCCTGCTCGAACATGGCCTGCGCCGGCACGAGCCGCCCCTGCTCGAAGTAGATGACCCCGAGCATGTTGTAGACGTCGGCGAAGGACTGGTTGAGCTTGATGAACTGGGCGAGGTAGCTCTCGGCCTTGTCGAGCTCGCGGTTGGCATAGTGCTCGCGGCCGAGGGTGAGGAGCTGCTTCTGCTGGTCGTCGAGAGCCATGTCCCACCAGGCGTCGTCTCGGCGCGCCGTCAGGTCGTCGCGCGCCCGTAGCGCTTGTCGATGTACTCCAGGTAGAGCCGGGCGCGCCGCGCGTGGAAGTCCTTGGGGTGTTCCTCGATGATGCGCTTGAAGGTCCCGCGCGCCTTCTCGATCTGCTCCATCTGGAGGTAGGTCTGACCGAGGAGGATCAGGATCTCCGGCTCGTTCCCGGCGCCGGGGAACTGCTCCAGGATGCCGCGCAGCCGCAGCGCGGTGCCCTTCGGCTTGTTCCGCGAGAGGTAGAAGCGGGCCACGTACAGCTCGTGGTCGATGAGCTTCTTCAGCGAGATCTGGCGCTGCTTGCGCGCCTCCTTGGCGTGCCGCGAGTCGGGGTACCTGGCGAGGAAGAGGTCGTACTCCTTGAGCGCCTCGCGGGTCGAGGTCTGGTCCTTCTCGTACGCCGGCGGCGACAGGAGCCACTCGTCGGGGATCTGCTTGTAGTACGACTCGCAGATCTTGAAGTGGGCGTAGCCGTTCTCGGTCATCTCGTGGGTCGGGTGGAACTTGATGAACTGGCGGAAGGCGTCGATGGCCTCCACGTACCGGCCCCGGGCGAGGTGGGTGTCGCCGATACGCAGCTCGGCCAGGGTAGCGAAGCGCGAGAAGGGGAACCGCGTCTTCACGAAGGTGAAGTACTTGATCGCCTCGACGAAGTTCTCGTCCTTCAGCTCCTTCAGGCCCTTCTCGTAGTTCTGCTTGGCCGTGAGCTGGTACTTGACGGTCTTGCCCTTGTCGTCGCCGCAGCCGGCCGAGCCGGTCACGAGCAGGAGGAGCGCCCCGAGCGCGACGATGCAGGAAACGCGAGTCATGAACGGGGCTTGAGTCTAAGGGCGGGGCCCGGCACTGTCAACGCGCGTAGAAACACGCTAGCTTGGACGCGCAGCAGGGGTGCGGGAGTTGTCCCGGTTCATCGCCGATCGCATGGTCGACCGCCTCGGGCGGTGGCTCCGGCTCCTCGGTGAGGACGTCGCGCCGGCGCCGACCAGCACGGACGACCTCTGCGCCGCGGCTGCCGCCGGGCGCGTGGTGCTCACCCGCGACACGCGCCTGCGGGCTCGCCTCGAGACGGCCGGGCTCCCGGTCCTCTTCGTCGAGGACGACCGCATCGACGATCAGCTGCGCCAGATCGACCGGACCTGCGGCCTCGGTGGCGCCGTCCCCTTCTCGCGCTGCTCGCGCTGCAACACGGTGCTCACCTTCCACGATCCCGCCGAGGTCGCGGGCGAGGTGTGGCCGCACGTGGCGCGGACCCAGCCGCGCATCGGCCACTGCCCGACCTGCGGCCGCCACTACTGGCAGGCCAGCCACCTCGGCCGCATGGCCGCGTTCCTGCGGCGCGTGCTCGGGAGGGACCTGCTTGGCACCGCGTGACGCCAGGGCTATGCTGGCCCGCAGCCCACGGGAGGTTCTGCATGCGCGCCCTCGTCGTTGCCACCGCCGTCGCCTTCGCCGCCCTGCTGGCTGCCTGTGGTCCGAGCGCCGCGGGCCAGAACCTGCCGAGCTACCCGAAGGAGTCGACGCTCAAGGGCGTGGGCCAGCGCTGCGGCGGCGCCTTCTGCGCCTGCCGCCCGCTCATCGGCGGCGACCAGGAGGAGCAGGCGCCGCCCGCCGCGGGCAAGAAGCGCTTCGAGATCCGCATCCCGGTCACCGTCCACCCGGTATGGGTCAACGTCCCGGGCGCGGGCACCCTGTACAAGGGGGCCGACCGCGGCGAGGAGACCTGCGCCTACGTCGATCTCGCGCCGGGCGAGCACGAGATCACCTACGTGATCAAGGAGCGCAACAAGACGGAGGGGTTCGCCGCGCTGCTGCGCCTCTTCGAGTACGGCCGCAAGACCAAGGCCTGGTACGAGGCGTTCGCCGTCGACTGCGGCGTGGCCGACGCGGCGTGCAACAAGCCCGGGATCCAGGATTGGGGCAAGGAGGTCGCCGCCAAGCAGGGTAACCTCGACAACTGCTCCTCCACCCGCTTCAAGGACGTGAAGTGGTCCTCGAACGAGTGGGAGGGGGGCAAGCTGCAGGAGCTGGCGGTGACGGTCCGGCTCAAGGTCTACAAGTTCGAGCCGAGCCGCGCGCCGAAGTCGCAGTGCCAAGGCAAGGCGAAGGACCGGGAGGGGCAGCCCGGGGCACCCGCGGAGGAAGCCCCCGCGGAGGCCGCGCCGTAGAGGCTCGCGGCTGGAGGCTATTCCAGCCGGGCGCGCTCGTCGAGGAACGCGGCGTTGCCGCCGTGCTTCGTCTCGCGGGCGCCCACGAGCGCGTTGACGCCGCGGCCGAAGCGCACCCAGCCGCCGCGGTGCATGAGCGCCGTGTCACGCCGCATCGCGCGGTCGTGACGGAGGACCGCCCTCAGGTGGCCGATGCGCGTGCGCACGGTGACGGGGCTGCCATCGGCCCGGCCGCGCGCGCCCGGCGCGTCGGGGTGCACGAACACCTCGGGCAGCCCGCTCTGCGCCTCGGGCGGCACCTGCGACGTCTGGTGCTCGACCGACGCGACCGTGAGCAGCTTGAGCGGGTAGTCGGCGCGGTCGGTCGGGTCGGGCTCGGTCGGCTCGAGCTCGCCGATCAGCCGGGCCCGCCCCGAGGGGGTGGCGAAGCGCCGGCCCGCCCAGGCGACCGGGTCCGCGCCCGGGCGCACCACGGCGCCCTCGGCGAGGCTGGCCCGGCTCAGGCCCGTGGGAGCGAGCAGGCGGTCGATCCACACGTCGATGCTGCCGGCCACGGTGCGCTCCAGCCCGAGGCGGCGCGCCAGCGCCTGCGCGATCTCGAGGTCGGTGCGCGCCTCCGGCGGGGGCGCCACGACCCGGCGGGCGAGGCCCACGAAGTGGTGCCCGTAGCTCGCCACGAGGTCGTCCTGCTCCAGCATGAGCGCCGGCGGCAGCACCAGGGTGGCGCACTCGGCGGTGTCGGTGGGGAAGGCGTCGACCACCACCAGGAAGCGGAGCGAGCGCAGCGCCCGCTCGGTGAGCGTCGAGTCGGGGTACTGCGTGACCGGGTTGGCGCGCTGCACCCAGCCGAAGCGGATGCGGGGATCGCGGGCGTAGAGGATGTCGTGCCCCAGCAGCGCGGCGCGCACGGTGCGCCCCGCGGGCGGGGGCGTGATGGCGAGGCCGCCCCGGCGCCGCGACTCGAAGTGGGCGCCGCCACCGGGCACGCCGACGTGGCCCGCGACCATGCACACCGCGTCGATGAGGCGGACGGTCTCGGCCCCGTCGATCCAGCGCTGCAGGCCGCCGCCGATCCAGGTCGAGACGGGCCGGCGCTGGCCGTAGAGGGCGGCGAGGGCCCGCAGATCCTCCGCGGCGACATCGCAGGCCGCCGCGGCCTCGGCCACCGTGGAGCGCTGCGCGAGCGCGCGGAACGCCTCGAGCCCGTCGCAGGCCGCCGCGGCCGCCGCGTCGATCCACCCCTCGTCGAACAGCACCCGCGCCACGCCCAGGGCGAGCCAGGCGTCGCGTCCCGGCCGCGGCTGCAGCACCCGGGTGGCGACGGAGCGCGTCCGCGTCGGCAGCGGGTCGATCAGCCACACCTCGCCGCCCCGCTGCCGCAGGGCGCGGATCTCGGGCAGGAAGTGGGGGCTCGCCGTGACGACGTTGCGCCCCCACAGCACGAGCGCCTGCGCCGCGTCGAGGTCGCGCCAGTCGGAGACGCGCCAGTCGCCGAAGTCGGCCGCCTGCGCCCACTCGCCCGCGTCCATGCAGACGCCGCCCGTCACGGTGGTCGCGTGCAGCTCGTCGAAGAGGTAGCGGCAGACCTCGGCGCTGAGCCCCATGCTGCCGGCGCTCTGGACGAAGAGCACCGACTCGGGCCCGTGCTCCTTGACGGCCGCCAGGAGCCGGTCGACGCACAGGTCGAGCGCCTCGTCCCAGCCGATGTCCTGCCAGCCGCTCGGCGTGCGCAGCCGCGGGCGCACGATCCGGTCGGGGCGCTGCAGCAGGTCGGGGAAGTCGCGCCGGGTGCGTCGGCACAGGAAGCCGCGCGTCACCGGGTGGTCGGGGTCGCCCATGAGCCGGGCGACGCGCCCGCCGTCGGTCTCGCAGAGCAGGCCGCACGCGTCGGGGCAGTCCCGCAGGCACACCGTCCGCACGATCTCGCCCACGGGGGAGAGTGTAGGTGACGGGGGCGCCCCCGTGCAACCGGCCCTCGTGACTCCCCTCGTGACTCCGCGCCATTGACAAGCGCGGCGGTGGCGCGGCACCCTAGGTGGACTGCACGCCTCCTGGCGGGTCACCACCGATGTCCGAGCATTCCACGGCGTACGACGTCATCGTCGTCGGGGCCGGCCACGCCGGCTGCGAGGCCGCGCTCGTGTGCGCGCGGGCCGGCGCCCGCACCCTGTGCCTCACGGGCAGCCTGCAGACCATCGGCCAGATGTCGTGCAACCCCGCCGTGGGCGGCATCGGCAAGGGTCACCTGGTGCGGGAGGTCGACGCCCTGGGCGGCGAGCAGGGGCGGGCCACCGACGACTGCGGCATCCAGTTCCGGCGCCTCAACGCCTCGAAGGGCCCGGCCGTGCGGGCCACGCGCGTGCAGTGCGACAAGGCCCGCTACCGCGCCCGCCTGCGCCGGGTCATGCTGGAGCAGCCCGGGCTCGACGTGCGCGCGGGGGAGGTCGACGAGGTCCTCGTCGACCACGGCCGCGTGGTGGGCGTGGCCACCGCCGGGGCCCAGGGCTTCCGCGCCCCCGCCGTCATCGTCACCACCGGCACCTTCCTGCGCGGCGTCATCCACGTCGGCGCGGAGCGGCGCGAGGGGGGCCGCGAGGGCGAGGCGCCCGCGGTGAGGCTGTCGGCGTCGCTGCGCGCGCTCGGGCTCCCGCTCGGCCGCTTCAAGACCGGCACGCCGTGCCGCCTCGACGCCCGGACCATCGACTGGGCCTCGCTCCAGCGGCAGGACGGCGACGAGCCGCCGCCGCGGTTCTCGCTGCGTACCAGCGGGGCCCCGCCCCTGCCGCAGCGCCCCTGCCACGTCACCTTCACCACGCCCCGCACCCACGAGATCATCCGCGCGGCGCTCCACCGCTCCCCCCTCTACACCGGCCGCATCGCGGGGCGCGGGCCGCGCTACTGCCCGTCCATCGAGGACAAGGTGGTGCGCTTCGCCGGCCGCGAGCGCCACCAGCTCTTCCTCGAGCCCGAGGGACTCGACAGCGGCGAGGTCTACCCCAACGGCATCTCGACCAGCCTCCCCGTCGACGTGCAGGTGGCCCTGGTGCGCTCCATCCCGGGCCTCGAGCGCGCGGTGCTCACGCGGCCCGGCTACGCCATCGAGTACGACTACGTGCCGCCCACCGAGCTGCACCCCTGGCTCGAGACCAAGCGGGTGCGCGGCCTCTTCCTCGCCGGCCAGATCAACGGCACCTCCGGCTACGAGGAGGCGGCCGCGCAGGGGCTCCTGGCCGGCCTCAACGCGGTCCTGCGCGGCCGGGGCGACGAGCCCCTGGTGCTGCGCCGCGATCAGGCCTACGCCGGCGTGCTCGTCGACGACCTGGTGACGCGCGGCGTGACCGAGCCCTACCGCATGTTCACCTCGCGCGCCGAGTACCGGCTGCTGCTGCGCGAGGACAACGCCGACGAGCGGCTCCTGCCGACGGCCCGGCGCCACGGCCTCTGCGACGACGCCACCTGGCAGGCCTGGGTGCGCCGGCGCGACGCCGCGGCGCGCGAGCGCGAGCGCCTCGAGGGGACCTGGGTCGCGCCCTCCGGCCAGGTCGACGAGGCCCTGGCGGCGGACGGGGTGCAACCGCTCAAGGCGCCCGCCCGCGCCGCGGAGCTGCTCCGCCGCCCCGAGGTGAGCTACGCGCTCCTCCGGCGCCTCGATCCGGGCGCCGCCGGGGTGGACGCCGCGGTGGCCGAGCGCGTGGAGACCGACCTCAAGTACGCCGGCTACCTCGAGCGGCAGCGCGACGAGGCCGAGCGGTGCGCGCGGCTCGAGGCGCTGGTCGTGCCGACCGGCCTCGACTACGCCGCCGTGCGCGGCCTCTCCACGGAGTGCCGCGAGCACCTCGTGCGGGTGCAGCCGCGAAGCCTGGGCCAGGCCGCGCGCATCCCCGGCGTCACGCCGGCGGCGGTGTCACTGTTGTTGATCCACCTTCGTCGCCACCCGGCGCGTGGAGCTTCTGCCGCGCGAGGACCGCGCGGTGGGGGGAGGCTCGACGGGCTTTGCCCGTCGAGGGGGGACGGGAAGGTCCCCCCCTCAAAGATCGGGAAGGAGACCGATGGGCACGACGGGACTGTGGCGGCTGCTGGGTGCAATGGCCGTGCTGCTGGGGGCGACCGAGAGCCGCGGAGCCGGGTTCGAGTTTCCTGACAACGGCACGGAGGCGCTGGGGCGCGGCGCCGCCTTCACCGCCAAGGCCGACGACCTGACGGCGATCCAGTACAACATCGCCGGGCTCGCCAAGCTCCGCGGCACCCATCTCCTCATCGACCTCAACCTCGCCAACCAGTCGTACACGTTCGCCCGGGCGGGCAACTACCCCGACGACAGCTACCGCCTCGGCGGGACCGAGTACCCGGCACCGTGGAGCGGTCAACCGTTTCCCAGGATCCACAAGCAGCCCGAGGCCTACCCGATCCCGATCGGGGCCGTGGCCACCGACTTCGGCCTCAGGCGCTTCACCTTCGCCTTCGGCCTCAACGGCCCCAGCTCCATGGGGCGCAAGAAGTTCCCCGACAAGGTCACCCTGCCGGACGGCACCGTGGCGCCCGCCCCGCAGCGGTTCGACCTGGTCGACGAGGACATCCTCATCGGCTTCTTCACGCTCGCCGCGGCCTGGCGGCCGCTCGACTGGCTCTACGTGGGCGCCGCGTTCCAGTACACGATCGCCAACGTCAAGGAGCACGTCTACGCAATCGCCTACCTCAACCAGCCCGGCTCCCCGGAGCCGTGTCGCAACGCCGAGGCGGATGCGTGCTCCAGCAAGGCCGGCATCAACGTGTGGGACTGGTGGGTCCCGACCGGGATCCTGAGCGTCCTGGCGCGTCCGCCGCGCCTCAACCAGCTCGAGATCGGCGCCTCGTTCCGCTTCCCCTTCGAGACCAGCGCCACGGGCTCCGGCTCCATGTCCCTGCCGACGGCGATGCAGGGCTTCGACATCACGGCCACGGGCGCGAGCCTCAAGACCAAGATGCCCCACAGCCTGCGCACCGGGGTGCGCTGGTTCTTCGGCCCGCGCGAGGACGAGAAGGGGGACGTCGAGGTCGACGTGGTGTGGGAGGGCTGGAGCCGGGTGAAGACCTTCGACAGCACCTTCACCCTCACCATCCAGAACGTCGACATCACCGTGCCGCACCGCTACCGGGACACGGTCAGCGTGCGCACCGGCGGCGCCTACAACTTCAAGCTGGGGCGCAACCGGGACCAGCGCCTGACGCTCCGGGCCGGCTTCTTCTGGGAGTCGGCCGCGGCGCCCGACGAGTACACGCGCCTGGACTTCGACGGGTTCGAGCGCTTCGGCGCCACCGTCGGCGTCGGCTACAAGGTGCGCGGCATCACCTTCAACCTGGCCTTCGCCTACATCTACATGCCGACGCGCAACGTGACGAACAGCCAGGTGACGCCGATCTACGCGATCTTCGACCCCCCGACCGAGCCGTCCTACCTCAACGGCAAGTTCGAGTCGCGCATGTGGGTCCTCTCGCTCGGCGCCGCGGTCAGCTTCGACGAGCTGCTCAAGAAGCGCAGCGGCATGCGCTAGCGCCGCGCCGGGTCAGCCGAGCAGGTCGTCCAGGTCGCCCGTCGTCGGCAGCGAGGCGCAGTAGTCGTTGATCTGGCGCTGCTCGTTGGGGTCGAGCCCGAGGAACTTGACCCCCATGCCGGTGAAGGGGTCCTCGTCCCCGTCCATGATCCAGCGGACCTCGGCCTGCGCATCGAGGAGGGCGCCCCCCTCGAGCGTCAGGGTCACGACCAGCCGCGTCCCGGGCGGGGCCGGGTCGTTGGTCTCGATGAACGCGCCCCCCACGCCGATGTTCCGGGTCTGGGCGCGGATCTCGGGCTGCAGCTCGCCGTGGGCCAGCACGCGGTAGTGCACCGTCACCCGACGTCCCCGACGCGCCTTGCCCCGGTAGTGCGACTTCTTGGCGGCTTCCGCCATGCGGCAGTCCTCCCGGATCGGTACCGGATCCCAAAGGTAGCGCAGGCCCGGCCGGCGGGTCAATCGCGGCTTCATGACTTGGGGTGGCTTCATTGACTTCGCCGCGTGCCGCTGTTAGTAGAGACACTGCCCGGAAGACCAGGATCCGCTCGTGAAGCTCCACCTGATCGCCATCTGCGGCACCGGCATGGGCTCGCTGGCCGGCCTCCTCAAGGCCGCCGGTCACGAGGTGCGCGGCGCGGACGAGAACGTCTACCCCCCGATGTCGACGCAGCTCGCGGAGCAGGGGATCCAGGCCTACCCGGGGTTCCATGCGGCCAACCTCGACTGGGGCCCCGACCGGGTCGTCGTCGGCAACGTCTGCCGCCGCGATCACGTCGAGGTGGTCGCCGCCCGGGAGCGCGGGCTCGACCTGACCTCGTTCCCGGCGGTGCTCGCCGACCTCTTCCTCGCAGGACGCCACTCGCTGGTCGTCGCCGGCACCCACGGCAAGACCACCACCGCGGCGCTGGCGAGCTTCGTGCTGGCGGACGCGGGCCGCGACCCCTCGTTCCTCATCGGCGGCGTGCCGCTCGACTTCGGCCGCGGCTGGCACCTCGGCCAGGGCGAGGCGTTCGTGGTCGAGGGCGACGAGTACGACACGGCCTTCTTCGACAAGGGCTCCAAGTTCTTCCACTACCGGCCGCGCACGGCGATCCTCACGTCGGTCGAGTTCGACCACGCCGACATCTTCCCGGACCTCGCCGCGGTCAAGGCGGCGTTCGCGAAGTTCGTCGGGCTGATCCCCGTGGACGGCCTCCTCGTGGTCGCGCACTCCTCCCCCGAGGCGCTCGCGGTGGCCCGGAGCGCGCGCTGCCGCGTGGTCACGTACGGCCTCGATCCCCGGAGCGGCGCGGACTACACGGCCGAGCTGGTGCCGGGCGCGCCCGCCGGGCGCCAGCTCTTCGAGGTGCGGCGCCGCGGCGAGGCGCTCTGTCTCTTCGAGACCGGCCTGTGCGGCCGGCACAACCTCGAGAACGTGCTCGGCGTCATCGCCGCCATGCAGGGCGTGGGCCTCGACGCCGCGGAGATCGCCCGCGGGGTGCGACGCTTCGCCGGGGTGAAGCGCCGCCAGGAGGTGCGCGGCGTCGCCCAGGGCGTGACGGTCATCGACGATTTCGCCCACCACCCGACGGCCGTCCGTCTCACGCTGCAGGGGCTGCGCGCGCGCTACGGCCGCGCCCGCCTGGTGGCGGTGTTCGAGCCGCGCTCGGCGACCAGCCGCCGCCAGGTCTTCCAGCGCGAGTGGGCCGAGTCCTTCGTGGACGCGGACGAGGTGCTGCTGGCGCCGCTGCACGCGCCCGAGAGGGTGCCCGCGGCCGAGCGCCTCGACGTGGAGCAGCTCGTGCGCGACCTGCGCGCGCGCGGGTGCGCCGCGCGCGTCCTGCCCACCGTCGCGGAGATGGTCGAGCACCTCGCCGGCCTCGCGCCGGGGGAGGTGGTGGTGGTGATGTCGTCGGGCGGCTTCGGCGGCCTGCTCGAGAAGCTCCTCGCCCGCCTCGGCGACGCGGTGGAGCCCGCCGTCCACGCCGACCTGCCGGGTATCCGCCACCTCCTCGGCCGCCTGCAGCTGCCGGACGACGGCGTGGAGGAGCACCTGCGCGACTTCCTGGTGATCCGCGACGCCCAGCGCCGCCACGTCATCGCCACCGCTGGCGTGGAGCTGTACGACGACGCCGGGCTGCTGCGCTCGCTGGCGGTGGTGCCCGAGCGCCGCGGCCAGGGGCTCGGCTGGATGCTGGCCGACCACGCCCTCCAGCGCGCGGCCGCCCGCGGGGCCCGGCGCCTCTACCTGCTCACCGAGTCGGCCAGCGACTTCTTCGCGAAGCGGTGCGGCTTTCAGCCCATCGACCGGAGCGAGGTCGAGCCCGCCGTCCAGGCGTCCCTCGAGTTCTCCCTTCACTGCTGCGCCGGCGCCACCTGCATGCGCCTGGTGCTGAAGTAGCGAGGGGCCGGTGACCAGCGGCGTCGATCTCGACCACGACCGCGCCATCTGCCTGGACGCGGCCCGGGCCGCCGCCGCGGTGCTGGCCGAGGGGCACGGCCGTGCCCAGCCCACGCGGCTCAAGGCCGGTCCCCTCGATCTGGTGACCGAGTTCGACCGCCGCGCCGAGGCGGTCATCGTCGCGCGCCTGCGCGCCGCCGACCCGGAGGCGCTCGTGGTCGCCGAGGAGGGTGGCCGGCAGGGGAGCCACGCCGCCGCCCGCGTCTACTGGGTCGATCCGCTGGACGGGACCACCAACTTCGCCCACGGCCTGCCGCTCTTCAGCGTCTCCATCGGCCTGTACGAGGACGGGGCGCCCCGGGCCGCCGTGGTCGCGGCCCCGGCGCTCGGCTGGGAGTTCGCCGCGGCCCGCGGGCAAGGCGCGACCTGCAACGGCGCCCCCCTGCGCGTGTCGTCGACGCCGACCCTTCACGAGGCGCTCCTCGTGACCGGCTTCCCCTACGACCGGCGCGAGAGCGCCGACAACAACTTCCGTCGCTTCGAGGCGTTCGCCAAGCTCTCCCACGGCGTGCGCCGCCTGGGCTCGGCGGCCCTCGACCTCTGCTGCGTCGCGCGCGGCTGGTTCGACGGCTACTGGGAGCGCAAGCTGAAGCCCTGGGACCTCGCCGCCGGCATGTTGATCGCGGCCGAGGCCGGCGCGCGTGTCACCGCCTTCGCCGGCGGCCCGACGGCGCCCGAGCGCGGCGAGGTGGTGGCGACGAACGGGCTGATCCACGACGCGGTGCTCGAGGTGCTGGCGCGGGTCCCGTAGCCGGGTTGCACCTGACCCCGAAGCCTCGTACCCTCGAGGGGTGACACTGCGGCGACTTGCCTGTGTCCTGACCCTCGTCGGCGTCGTCGGGACCGCCCGGGCGCACGACGATGGCCCGCCCCCGCCGGGGCCGCCGATGGCGTCGCCCCTGCCGCCGCCTCCGCCCCCGCCGCCGAAGCCGGCGAAGGCGCAGCGCCCGGGGCTGGCCAGCGCGCCCATCTACGGCCTGCTCTCGGCCTCGTTCCCGACGGACGAGGCCCTCCGCGAGATCAAGGGGCTCCTCCAGGTGGCCCGCCTCGACGGCTGGCTCCTCACCGACCTGCGCGGCGACAACCCGACCGCCCTCGACCTGGTGCGGCCGGCGCGCCCCACGGAGCGGCGCTGGTTCTACCTGGTGCCGACGCGCGGCGAGCCCGTGCTGGTGGCGCACGTCGGTGACGCCGCGGCCTTCACCGCGGTTCCCGGCAAGCGCGTGGCCTACGCCACCTGGCGCGACCTGGGGCCGTCGCTGAAGGCGACGCTGAAGGGGCGGCGGCGGCTGGCCATGGAGAACGGCGCCTCGCTGGCGTTGCCGTCGACCCGCATCGACAGCGCGGTGGCCGACGCGGTGCGCGCGGCCGGCGCGCAGGTGTTCTCCTCGGGCGACCTGCGCCTGCAGCGGGCGCGCTGGGACGGGCGCGCGCGGGAGCAGCACAAGCTGGCGCTGTTCCACCTCGGCAAGGTGCGCGACGAGGCCCTCGAGATGATCATCCAGCACCTCGGCGAGGGGCAGCCGCTCCACGAGGTGACGGTCGAGAAGGCGATGCTGCGGTCGCTGCGGGCCCGTGGGCTCGAGACCGACGCGCCGCCGGCGGTCGCGGCCGGCCGCAACACCGCCGTCCCCGGCTACGTGGCCACGGTGGCGCGCACCGGGGTCATCCAGCCCGAGGACGTCATCGTCCTCCGGCTGGCGGCGCGCGTCCGCGCCCCCGGCGCGCCCTACGCGGTGGTCACGCACGTGGCCTACGCCGGCACCAGGGTGCCGGAGAAGGTCGCCCGCGCGTACGCCGCCGCGCGCGCCGCCGGGCCCGCGGCGGTGGCGCTGCTGCGCGAGCGGCTGGCCCGGCGCCAGCCGGTGCGCGCCTGGGAGCTGGACGCGGCCGCCCGCAAGGTCCTCCTCAGCCGGGGCCTCGGCGACCGCGCCCTCCACCCCACCGGCCACGCCCTCGAGCCGCGCTTCCCCGGCACCGGCCTCTCCCTCGACGACTACGACCAGCGCGACGAGCGCGTGGTGCAGCGCGGCCTCGCCCTGCGCGTCTCCCCCGGCGTCTACTTCGCGGGCGAGTTCGGGGTGCGCGCCGAGCGGGCGATCCTGATCGGGGAGAAGGACGTCGAGGAGCTGGACCCGGGCCAGACGCGGTTGAACGTCCTCTTCCCGGGCCCCACCGCCGAGCTGATGGAGCTGGAGTAGGACAGGCACGCTCCTCCCCGCTTTACGGCCGGGCGTGCCCGTGCTAGGCACCCCGGGTGGGGAAGTTCCAGGGGAGGTTCCCGTGCCAGCGCGAGTCGCACTCCTGATCGTCCTCGCAGCGGCCACGGCCGCCGCCTGCGCGGCGCCGCCCGGCGACGAGCCGCGGCGCGCGGCGCTCCACGCCCCGGCCACCGAGCAGCTGCT
>JACRCY010000333.1 GCA_016218785.1 Deltaproteobacteria bacterium | reverse complement strand
GCGCCGCCGCCCGTGCCGCCGACCCCGCCGGCGCCCGAGGCGACCGGTCCCGGTCCGCCGCCGTCGGGCCCCTGGCCGCTGACGTCGCCGGCCGGGGCGTCCCAGTAGTCGATGGCGTCGTGGCTCGCGGGCGCGTCGGTCGGGCCGGCGTCGTCCTGCGGAGTGCCGCCGTCGCTCTGGCTGCAGGCCGGGGGCGGGATCACGATGTTGGTCTCCGGGTAGATCGTGATGCCCGGGTCGCCCTGGGCGGTGGCGCCGTTGATGTACGGGTAGGCGGCCGGATCGCACTTCAGGAACGCCTCGAGGAACGCCGTGCCGTAGCGCCGGTAGAGGAGCTGGTACTGGGCCTGGGCGTCGGCACCGCAGGGCAACCCGCAGCCCAGGTGGTCCGACGGGTCCTCCGGATCGCAGTGCCCGGAGCCTGGGATCTTGATGCCGTACCTGGGCCCGCCGATGGCCTGGAAGATCGCGACGCCGTTGGCCTGGGCGTTGCAGGTGCCAGGCTCGGCGAAGAGGGAGATGCTGGGGATGGCGATGCTCGGCGCCGCGCCGACCCCGGTGCCACTCACGTCGACCTCGTCGAAGAACACCGCGGCCCGCAGCGTGGGGTCTTTCGTCGCGGCCACGACGCTGCAGAGGCCGCCTGCAGAGTGGCCGCCGATGCCACGGCGGCTGGCGTCGACCTTCCCCTCGAGCGGGGACCCGGAGACGCTGTTCTGCGCGACCCCCCAGGCGAGCACCGCGAGCTGATCGTCGGAGTCGACGGCCGGGTCGGGCGACCAGGGCGCGCGCGACGTGATGGTGAGCGCCACGAACCCGCGCGCCGCGAGGTGGTTGCCCCAGTTCACCCAGTTCGCCTTGCTGCGCGTGAACCCGTGACGGATGACCACGATGGGGAAGGGGCCGGCCGCCTGGGGGACGTAGATGTCCGTGGCGAGCTGGGTCCCGCCGCCGACCGGGACCTGGACGGCCGTCTTGGTGACGCCGAACGGGCCCGGGTCCTCGGGCGCACCTCGCGCAGTGGCGCTGAGCACGAGCTCGATGGCGAGCGCGAGGCCTGCGACTGCGGTCGTCTGTCTCATCGGATCCCAGCGTCCTTCGGCATGGGGCGGAAGTCAAGGCGTCCAGGGCTCTCGGGCTGGTGGCTCGGGCTCCCCGCTGGTGCATGACCCGCGCTGGCGCGGTGTCGGGGGCCGGGGGGCCCGGAGGCATCCCTGTCGAGATCGCCGAATTGCGGCGATCCTGAGGGGGATGGGTAGGCATGCCGCCCTGGATCGCCGCCATGCGGCGATCTGGAGGGACATGGGTCGGGACGACAGGGCTACCGCTGCGGCTCGGGCGCGGACGCGGGCACGGCCACGCGGCGCGAGTGCTCGCGCCAGGAGACCTCGAGCCCCGCGCCGTCGGACACCATGAGGAGCCCGTCGAGGTAGTCGATCCACCCGACGTCCTCGAACCTGAGGCCGAGGACCGACTCGCGCACGAGCAGGACGTTCCAGTCGTGGGTGACGAGCACGAGCAGCGTCCCGGCCGCGGCTCCGCGCAGCACCTTGTCCACGCCGGTGAGCGTCAGGTCCGAGGCCTCGTCGCGCGGCATGGCCACTCCGGGCGGCAGGTCGCCGTCGAACCAGGCCCGCGGATAGCGAGCGCGCAGCTCGTTCGAGATCCGGATGGTGGCGGGGAGGTCGAGGACGTACGGTCCTCCCAGCTCGGGGAGGACGCCGGCGAGGGCGGCGTCGCCGCCGGCCGAGCGGTAGCCCTCGACGACCCGCGCGGCAGTGACCGCACACCGCGAGATCGGGCTGTGGAGCGCCCGCACCGTGCGGCCGGCCGGCAGGTGACGGCCGAAGGCGCGCGCCGCCTCCTCGCCCTGCGCCGTCAGGGGGATGAGGTGCGCCTCGTTCATGTCGGTGAGCGACTCGCGCTCCGAGTGGCGCACCATCACGGCCGCCGGCCGCTCCGCCGGCACCGCGGCGACGGCGCGCAGCACGTCGCGTCCCCAGGGCACCTCGGACTCGGGCACGTCTCGCATCGGCCCCGGAGTAGCACTCCCGGCGGCTGCGCGCCAGAAGGAAGCGCCAGGCATGCCGACCGCGGGCGCGGTGGCCGCGGGGGCGCCGGGCGTGCATGCCGAGGGGGAGGGTGGAGGGCGCGTCAGGGCTCTGCGGGTGAGCGGAGGAGTGGTGGAGCGGGGGCGGCTCGCTTCAACGTGACAGTCTGCGCAGCCGGATTGCGAAGAGGACCAGGGCCAGGCCGGCGAGGATGCCGCCGGCGGTGCCGGAGGCAACGGGGCCCCCGACGGAGCAGCCGATCATGGCCGTCGAGCTGACGTAGAAGTCCTTGCCCTTCACGAGGAGCTGCGCGCCGGTGGCGCCGACCTGGACGGTGACCGACGTGGCGTCCTGGTGGGGCGCGTACTTGTAGCAGAGCAGGTCGCCCGACCCCACCGACACGCCCGCGATGGTCCAGTCGGCGGGCGCGCCGTAGATGCGGTTGCCGGCCGCGTCGTACGCCAGCAGGCCGCCGCAGATGTAGTCGTCCTCCTGGGCGTCGTCCTCGGGCGGCGGCAGCAGGTCGATGCGGACGATATCGGCCTCGGGCACGCCGATGACGCGCAGGGTGCGCTTCTCCTGGCCGTTCAGGCTGAGGGGCAGGTCGTAGGCCTCGAGCCCCGCGGGCTGCACCAGGACGTACTCGGCGTCGCGGCCGAGGGTCTCGGCGTCGGTCCAGACCCGGAGGCCACCGACCTCGGGCCAGGTCACCAGGTCGCGGCCCCAGGCGTGCTCCTGCGACGCGTCGAGGTAGCGGGCCTCGACTGCCATGGGCTGGCCGGCCACGACGCGCACCTCGCCCCCCACGTCCTCCGACTGCTTCTTGGTCTTCTGCAGGGCGTGGTCCAGGAGCTGGAGCTGCGTGGCGCGCACGACGCGCATGGACGCGGTGCCCACGATGGCCGACCCGTCCGTGACCACGAGGCGGGTGTCGCCCTCGGCGAGCGCCTGCACGTTGATCTCCAGGGTCGAGCCGCCCGGGCGGATCCCCTGGGACAGGACCTGGACCACGGCAGGGTTCTCGCTGTGCGCCATCCACCCGTCCACGCGGTCGAGGGTGGACCACTGGACGGTCACGGTGGCCGTGGTGCCCACGGCATAGGGTCGCTGCACGCGGTCCTCGAAGAGGCCGCTGAAGTTGTCCTGGAACTCCAGGTGCCGGCCGCAACCCGCGGCTGCGAGCACGGTGCAGAGAAGCGACGCTGCCAGCATTCTGTGGGTCATGGGTGCCTCCAGGCTATGGGTGCTGCGAGGTTCACGGCAGGCTGGCGAGCAAGCCGTGGGCCGCGTTGCAAGTACTCGAAATCTGGAGGCGTGCGTCGATCTTTGGTCAGGTACGTGGTGAGTCCCTGACGATTCGGTCCTTCAAGTGACGCTTGAGCGGTAGACTGCAATCAGCCTGGCGTTGCAGGGGCTCCCGCGCGTGAGCCCGCTTGGACGGCGCCTGCCGCCCTGTAACCTCGCGCGCGGCTGCCTCGTCTCTTGCCTCGAAAGGAGTCGAACATGAACCTGGCTCGGAACGTATTCGCCGTCCTGCTCGGCGCGACCCTCGCGCTGGCGCCCGTCTCCCCGGCCTGGGCTCGTCCAGCGGTCGGGCCCGGTCACAAGGGCCCGCTGGTGGCGGCCGCCGACCTGCTGAACAGGCTCAAGCTCACCGCGGCCCAGAAGACGCGCATCTTCGCGGTCCTGGGGCAGCACAAGAACGAGATCGTCGCGGTCGGCGGCGCCAAGGTGGAGGCGCACGCCCAGCTGCAGGACGCCATCCAGGCGGCCAATCCCGATCCGGCGGCCATCAAGAAGGCCGCGGCCACGCTGGCCGAGGCGGACCTGAAGGCGGCCCAGCTGCGCGCCCGGATTCACCCGCAGATCATGGCGATCCTGACGCCGAAGCAGAAGCTCGAGGTGCTGGCGGTGATGGCGCACGCGCGCGGCTGGATGGGCGGGCCGGGGCACGAGGGGATCGGCGGCCCGGGCAAGGGCGCCGGCATGGGCAAGGGCATGGGCAAGGGGCCCGGCCACATGCTCGGCCGCATCCTCGACTTCGCCGGCGAGCACGCCGACCTCACGGCCCAGCAACGTGACCAGATCAAGGGCGTGGTCGAGGGGCGCAAGACGCAGCTCATGAGCCTGCACAAGGCCCAGATGGACGCCGAGAAGGCGCTGCGCACGGCGCTGCACCAGCCCACGCCGCCTTCCGAGAAGGCGATCCGGCGGGCCGCGGCCGACGTGGCCAGGGCCCGGCTGGACTTCGCGCTGGAGCGGGCGCAGATCCATGCGCGGGCAGCGAAGGTCCTGACTCCCGCGCAGAGGACGCAGCTCGAGAGCCTGCGGACCGACATGCAGGGCGTGCGGCTGGAGCAGGCGCACGCGATCCTGACGCTGGTCAGGGAGCTGCTGTAGTCGCGGCGGCCGGGCATGCACGGGGCCGTGGCGGAAGCGCACCGCGAGCAGGGCGGCGAATCCGGGGGCGAGCCCCTCGCGGACGACGTCCGTCTCGTCCGGCGCATCCGCGACGGCGACCAGGCGGCCTTCGAGGAGTTGGTGCAGCGCGCCTGGCCCCCGGTGGCGCGCATCGCCGGGCGCTTCTTCCGCGAAGCCCACGCCATCGCGGAGCCCGTCGAGCTCGTGGGTGAGGCCCTGGGCGAGGAACAGCCGGGGTCGCGGGAGGAAGGGCGATGAGCACCTGGCGTGCCCGCCTCGGAGTCGCGCTGATCTCCAGCAGGTCTGGGCGTGCTCGCCGTGGGCTCCGCGCCGCCCGCGGTTCGCGAGCTCCGGTGCCACGCGTGACTCCTCCGCGGGGCGCCGTCGCGCGCAGGGGCGCTCCGGGCCGCATTCCCCGTCCTCCGCCGGATGCGGTGCCCGGCCCCAGCCGGCTACCGACCACCCGTTGGCGGACGACGTTGAACCCAGCACCGCACCACCCCTGCGCGGGGAGGGCCACTGCCCTCGCCAGTGACGCCGGGGCCGAAACCGGCTAATCTCCCCGCTGCCGTGCCGCGCAAGGCGACCGACGCCCCCCGCCGCGCCCTCGAGGTGACCCTCGCGGGCGTGCGCTACTTCCAGGCGCTCCGGCCCGACGAGCTCGTGCGCGTGGCCGCCATGTTTCAGCTCCGCTCCCTGGCGAAGGGGGCGGAGCTGGTGCTCGGCCCGGGCGACGACGCCGAGATGGTGCTCGTAGTGACCGGGACGGCCCTCCTCGAGCTGCCCGACGACCGCCGGCGGCTCCACCCGGGCGACCGCTACGGCGACCTGTCGCTCGACACCCCCGAGCTGCGGCCGGCGAGGTTCGAGGCCCGGCTGCGGCCGGTGACCCTGGCGCTCCTCGACCGCGCCGGGGTCGAGCGCGTCATGCGCGAGTTCCCGGCCGTGGCGGTCCCGCTGTGCGAGGAGATCGCCGCCGACCTGCGCTGGAAGTCCGACCTGCTGCGCGACCTGGAGGTGATCCACCAGGAGGGCCTCGCCGACGAGCAGCGCCGCCTGGCCCTGGCGAGCCGCAAGCGCAAGCTGGCCAGCCGCCGGCGCGGGGTCATCCGGGCCGCCACGCGCACGCTCTGGCGGCGCCTGGTGCTGGAGCGGGCGAGCGAGCCCATCTTCTGGGTCTTCACCGGCTTCCTGGTGGCCCTGCTCGGCGCCCGGATGGTCGTGCGCACCATCCTCACCTTCAACCTGCAGAAGAAGCTGGTCGCGCTCATCACCTCCCCCGACGGGCTCAACCCGATCCACGTGCACCACTTCAACTACGGGATCCTGCTGGTGGTGCTCGTCGGGATCGTCGCGCTCTTCCCCAAGGGGAGGCGCTTCCTCCGGTTCCTCGGCTTCGCCTTCGGCGCGGGGCTCGGCCTCATCGTCGACGAGTTCGCGCTCCTGTGGCACCTCCACCCCGACTACTACCAGCGCGAGAGCTACGTCGCCATCGTCGTGTCGGTGCTGGTGCTCACGCAGCTGATCTACTTCCGCTCGTTCTACCTGGGGCTCGTCCGGCGGCTCTCCGAGGTGGCGCACAAATGGCGGGGCTAGAGAAGGGCGGCGAGGTCGCCGCGCTCCTGCGCCGGGTGGCGTTCCTCGCCGACCTGGACGACGCCGGCTACGAGGCCGTGTGGCAGGCCGGCACCATCCGTCACGCGCGGGACGGCGAGGTCCTGGTCTCCGAGCTGGAGCGGGGCGAAGACGTGTTCCTGATCCTCGACGGGCGGGTCGAGGTGACGGTCGGGACCGGCAGCAGCCGGGAGCCGGTCCACATCGCCTGGCTCGAGTCGGGCGCGGCCCTCGGGGAGATCTCGGCCTTCACCGGCGAGGTGCGCTCGGCCACGGCCACGGCCCGCGGCGCCGTCACGGCCCTGGTGATCGACGACGACGACTTCCTCGACCTCTGCCGCCGCTACCCGCGCATGGCCGCCGGCATGGCGAAGGTGCTGGCCGACCGCCAGGCGGGCCAGGACCGCCTGATCGCGTCGCTGCTCCGGCCACGGGCGCCCGACAGCCCGGGCTCGCTCCCGGAGATGATGGCGGCGCGGCCCAAGCAGGGCGGGCTGCTCCGCCGCGCCTGGGTGGAGCTGGTGCAGGCGCGCAAGCGCGACCTGACCTTCCTGCTCCTGACCTCCTTCGTGCTCGCCCTGGTCGCCGCGCGCGTGGGCGTGTGGCTGGCGCACCTCGCGGGGGTGCGGCTGCTCCCCCTGCTGCGCACCCTCTACGTGGGCGGCCTCGGGCTGACCGTGGTCGCGGCCCTGCTGGCCGTGCTCTACTTCCGCCCCCGGCTGCGGCGGGCCATCTGCATCGCCTTCGGCGCCGGGCTCGCGCTCGCGTTCAACGAGCTGTCGGTCTTCATCGCGTTCGACGTCTTCTTCCTCGACATGACGACGCGCGACCCCAAGCTCGCGTTCGACGTGGCGCGCCTCTACCACCGCACCGAGTCGCTCTACGCCGTGGCCATCGTCCTCGGGCTCGCGCTGCAGGCGACCTACCTCCGGCGCTTCTACCGCCGGCTGGCCTTCGACGTCGGCGTGAAGATCCGCGGGCTGCTCAGGCGCCTGGGCGGCTGAGCCGGCCTGCGTCGGGCCCCGGTCGCGGCACTACGGCGCGAGGTGCCGCTGGAAGGCCGCGCGCAGCAGGTCGGGGATGGGGATCGGCCTGACGTCGGCGATGTCCACGCAGGCGGTGGTGATCGCGGCCTCGGCCGCCGGCTCGGTGGCGCCCGGCCGGAAGAGCCGGTAGCGCATGGTCATGGAGCTGCGGCCCAGGCGCGCGCAGGTCATCTCGACGGTGATGCGGTCGCCGTGCTGGAGCGGGTGGTGAAACTCGCTCTCGATGTGGACCACCGGGAAGCCGATCTTCAGCTCGTCGACGATCTTGTGGTGGGGCACGCCCACCTCGGCGTCGCAGAAATCCTCGAAGGTGCGGTGGATGTAGTCGAAGAAGCGCGGGTAGTAGACGATGCCGGCGCGGTCGATGTCGTGGAAGCGGACGATCTGCCCTGAGCTGAACGCCATGGAAGCGCCTCCATCAGGCGCGGTCCAGGGTTGGACCGCGCCATGCGGCTACGGCGAGAGCCGCTCCAGCATGCGGGGGAAGGGGATGGTCTCGCGCACGTGGTGGAGCCCGCACAGCCACGCCACGGTGCGCTCGACGCCGAGGCCGAAGCCGGCGTGCGGCACCGTGCCGTAGCGCCGGAGGTCCAGGTACCACTCGAAGGCCTGGCGCGGGAGGTCGTGCGCCGCGATGGAGGCCTCGACCTTCGCGAGGTCGTCCTCCCGCTGGCCGCCCCCGATGATCTCGCCGTACCCCTCGGGCGCGATCACGTCCACGCACAGGGCGAGGCGGGGGTCCTCGGGGTCGCGCTTCATGTAGAAGGCCTTGATGTCGGCGGGGTAGCGATGGATGAGCACCGGCCGATCGAACCTCTCCGAGATCACGGTCTCCTCGTCGCCGCCGAAGTCGTCGCCGGACTTCGCCTCCTTGCCCGCCTGCTGGAGGATCGCGATGGCCTCCGCGTAGGTGATGCGCGGGAAGGGCCTCTTCACCTGCTCGAGCCTGCCGGGATCGCGGCCGAGGGTCTCGAGCTCGCGGCGGCGGCGGCCCAGCACCTGCTCGACCACCGCGACGATCAGGTCCTCGGCCAGGTCCATGTCGCCGTCGAGGTCCATGAACGCGACCTCGGGCTCGACCATCCAGAACTCGGTCAGGTGCCGCCGGGTCTTCGACTTCTCGGCGCGGAAGGTCGGGCCGAAGCAGTAGACCTTGCCGAGGGCCATGGCCCCGGCCTCCATGTAGAGCTGGCCGCTCTGCGTGAGGTAGGCCTTCTCGTCGAAGTAGCCGACCTCGAAGAGGTTGGTCGTGCCCTCGCAGGCCGCCGGCGTGAAGATCGGCGCGTCGACGAGCGTGAAGCCCCGCCCGTCGAAGAAGCCGCGGATGGCGGCGACGATCTCGGCGCGCACGCGCAGGGCGGCGTGCTGGAGCTTCGAGCGCAGCCACAGGTGGCGGTGGTCCATGAGGAACGCGGTGCCGTGGTCCTTCGGGCCGATGGGGTACTCCTGGGTGGGCGCCGCGACCACCCGGAGGTCCCTGACCGAGATCTCGTGCTCCGGGAGCTTGGGGTGCTTGCGCACGGTGCCCGTCACCTCGAGCGCCGTCTCCTGGGCCAGGCGGTCGGCGGCGGCGAACATCTCGGGCGAGACGTCCTTGTGGAAGACGACCGTCTGGACGATGCCGGTGCCGTCGCGCACCTCGAGGAAATGGAGCTTGCCCGACGAGCGCTTGTTGTAGAGCCACCCCTTGATCACGACCTCCTGGCCTTCGTGCCGGGCCAGCTCCTCGATGTAGACGTGCGGGGCCATGGAGCCTCCTCCTCGGACTACCGACGGTCGGCGGCGCTGCTGGCACACCGATCCACCGGGGACGAGCATCGTACTAGCAGGGATGCTCGGATTCCACCACGTGCTGCAGCATCCGGCGCGCCGGGACGGGGACGCGGAGGCCGCAGCGAATCCGGCTCTCCCGGCGCCCAGGCGTCACGTCGGCGGCACCGCGCCTGCTGCCGGCGGAAGCCCGGGGGACTGAGCCGACCGCGTCCTCCACGCGGTTCGGCGCGGACGGCAGTTGCAGGCCGCGCGGTGGCGGGGTATTGCTTCACTCACGCCAGCGGGGGCCGCCAGGCGGCGCCGGCGGCGAGGAGGCGACCATGCGAGCAACGAATCCCGCCACCGGCGAGGTCATCCGCGAGTACCCCGAGGACACCGCGGCCGCCGTCGAGCGCAAGCTCGCACTGGCGGCGGAGGCGTTCGCCGTCTGGTCGTGCGCCTCCTTCGGTGAGCGCGCCGCGGGCATGCACCGGGCCGCGGCGATCCTCCGCGACCGTCGGGACGTCTACGCGCGCTTGATGACCGCGGAGGTCGGCAAGACGCTCGCCGCGTCGGAGGCGGAGGTCGAGAAGTGCGCGTGGGTGTGTGACTTCTACGCCGACAACGCCGCGCAGCAGCTCGCCCCCGCGCCCCAGGCGACCGACGCGTCGGAGAGCGGCGTGCGCTTCGAGCCGCTGGGCGCCGTGCTCGCGGTCATGCCGTGGAACTTCCCCTTCTGGCAGGTGTTCCGCTTCGCGGCGCCGGGGCTCATGGCCGGCAACGTGGGGCTCCTCAAGCACGCCTCGAACGTACCCGGGTGCGCCCTGGCCATCGAGGAGGTGTTCCGCCTCGCCGGTTTCCCCGAGGGGGCCTTCCAGACGCTGCTCATCGGCGCACGCGCGGTGGAGGCGGTCATCCGCCACCCGGTGGTGCGGGCGGTGACGCTCACCGGCAGCGAGCCGGCGGGGCGCATGGTCGCGGCGCAGGCCGGGGACGCGCTCAAGAAGACGGTCCTCGAGCTGGGGGGCTCGGATCCCTTCATCGTGCTCCGCGACGCCGACCCGGTGGAGGTCGCGGCCGCCGCCGTGGCCGGGCGCTGCATCAACAACGGCCAGTCGTGCATCGCCGCCAAGCGCTTCATCGTCGAGGAGCCCGTCGCCGACGCCTTCACCGCGGCGTTCGTCGCGCGCATGCGCACGCTGCGGGTCGGCGACCCCATGGACCGCGCCACCGACGTGGGGCCCCTGGCGCGCGAGGACCTGCTCGACGAGGTCCACGGGCAGGTGACGCGCAGCGTGGCGGCCGGCGCGCGGCTGCTGTGCGGCGGCGAGCGTCTCCCGCGCCCGGGCTGGTTCTACGCCCCCACCGTGCTCGGCGAGGTCACCGCCGGGATGCCGGCCTTCGACGAGGAGACCTTCGGCCCCGTGGCGCCGGTGATCCGCGCCCGGGACGCCGCCGACGCGGTGGCGCTGGCGAACCGGTCGCGCTTCGGCCTGGGGGCCAGCCTGTGGACCCGGGACGTGGCGCGAGCCCGGGAGCTGGTCCCGAGCATCCAATCGGGATCGGTCTTCGTGAACGGCAACGTGAAATCCGACCCGCGGCTCCCCTTCGGGGGGGTCAAGGACTCGGGGTACGGCCGCGAGCTCTCCGCGTTCGGCATCCGGGAGTTCGTGAACATCAAGACGGTGTGGATACGGTGAGGAGGGCCCATGAGCCACTCGGACGAGCAGCAGAGCGGCGCGGCAGACCTGCCGCCGGCGTTGCCGGTACACCTCGCGGCGCTGGTCGACTACCAGCGCGGGGCCGTGGTCTCGCGGACCCTGAAGAAGGGACAGGCCGGGACCTTCACGGTGTTCGCCTTCGACGCGGGTGAGAGCCTGAGCGAGCACACCGCGCCCTACGACGCGTTCGTCCTGGTGCTCGACGGCACGGTGGAGCTGACCATCGGCGGGCGCCCGGTCATCGCGCGCGGGGGTGAGACGGTGCTCATGCCCGCGAACGTGCCGCACGCGTTGCGGGCGCCCGAGAAGTTCAAGATGGCCCTCGTGATGATCCGGGGCTAGGAGCACCGCCGCGGGCTTCGACGTTGAACGTTCATCGTTCAACGTTCGGCCCTGAACCTTCAACGCCGCACTGCCCCTCGGAGTACAATCCGCGGCATGGTGGGCCCAATCACCGGGTCGCGGGCCAGGAGGCCGCGCGGGCACGCGTCCAGGTCGCGCTGAAGACCTCCGGGCTGACGGCGCCGGCCGAGTCACGGCTCGTCATGGTGCGGAAGGGGCGGGGGCTCTACGCCGTGGCCCTGACCGGAGCCCGGACGGGCGCCGACCGCTGCGAGGCCGAGTTCGCCGCGGCCCTCGCCAGCATCCAGATGGAGTGACCGGCCCTAGAGCACGTCGAGGATGACGGCCGTGACGAGCGCGGGGCCGGTCGACTCCACGTTCGTGATGGCGACCTGGTAGCTCCCGTCGACGGTCCTGGCCACCACCACCGCGACCTGGTCCGGCTTGTCGTCCTTCTTCACCAGGCTCCCGCGCGCGTCGAGGAGCGACAGGTCGAGGACCTTGGCGTTGGCGTCGCCGGCGAGCACGAAGACGTGCTGACGCCCCTCGAGGTGGAGCCCCGAGATGGTCGTGGTGTCGCCCGGGCGGAGCACGGCGCCGAAGAGCGCCCACTGGTTGGGCTCCTCGTGGAAGCGCACCGCGGCGCGCTGGCTGGCGAGACGACCGGCGGCCATGATCTTCTGCAGCGACGCGGTGAGGTTCTTGACCGGAACGGTGAACCCGCCCTGGCGCAGGACGGCGAGCGCGCAGAAGGCCGGGCCGGACGCCTGGGCCAGGGTCATGCGCACGACGTGGACGCCGGTCTGGCGCGGCGTGAAGTCGACGACCGGCTTGGCGTCGGCGAGCTGGTCGCGGGCGAGCGTCTGGCCGTTCGCGTCGATCACCGCGAGATCGACGTCGCTTGCGCCGTCGTCGCCGCCGCCGAGGAACGCGTAGCGCGTGCCGGCCTCCATCTGCATGCGCCAGTTGATGAACGCCTTGGGCCGGAGCAGGGCGCCCATGAAGGTGACGCCCCGGTCGAAGCCGAGGTTGGTCTTCCGCTCGGCCGCCACGGCGCCGCCGAGCACCCGCGCGATGGCCGCGGCCATGGGCACGCCCGGCCGGAACTCGCCGGGGGCGGGCGGCGCCTCGGCCGGCGTGGGCGCGGCCGCCGGCATCGGCGCCTCGGGCGGCGGGGGCTGGTAGTGGCAGCCGGACAGGGCCAGGGTGCAGAGGCCGAGCGCCGCGGCCAGGGTTCCACGGGCAGAGAGGTGCGCGCTTGGCATGCGGAGGCCTTTCTGCGAGCAGGTTCCAGACATCATACCCGAGGCCCGGCCGGACCGACACGCCTGGCCGCCGCGCGACCGCCGCGCGACCGGCGGACGTTGACCGGGCGCCGGTGCGGGCTACCATGAGCCGCATGGGGTTCCGCGTCGTCGCGTGGCACGCAGTCGCGGTCGCGGTCGTGGCCGCGCTCGGGCTGGGGTGCGCCGACCGGGAGCCGCGCGCGCTCCGCCTGACGCTGAGCGTGGCCTCGACCATGCCCGCCTTCGACTACGTGCAGGTCTACGTGAGCTCCATGCAGGGCGGCGACCAGTTCCAGTCTGACGGATTCCGCCTGGTGCCCGCAGAGCTCGACGCCGCCGGCAGCTACTCGACCATCCTGTTCATCGAGTCGCAGGCCGAGGCGGTCGACGTCCTCTGCGAGGTCCACGCGGGCGACTTCATCGTCGGCCACGGGCGGCGCACGGTCGTGACCCTGGAGACGCAGGCCTTCGACCTCGAGGTGGAGGTGGTCCCGACGCCGCAGTTTCCGGCGTCGTCGGTGCCGATGCTGCGGCCCTGACCGCGGCCAGGTCTACTCGACCACGACG
This sequence comes from Deltaproteobacteria bacterium, assembly GCA_016218785.1. GTDB lineage: Bacteria > Myxococcota_A > Polyangia > JACRCY01 > JACRCY01 > JACRCY01. Next base: position 14,154 of record JACRCY010000333.1, on the reverse strand, counting down.
CGATCACCGCGGCCGCGTGCCGCTTGAGCCGGGCACGAGCTCCCTGCCCGTCGTCGGCTACTCCACGACGACGCGATCACCGCGGCCGCGGCCGAAGGTCTCGGGGTGGTACATCTCCTCGGCCTTGGGCGGGGGCACCACGAAGGTGCCGGGGGTGGTCGCCCGCGCCACGTAGCTGTAGGCGTGGACGCCGTCCCACAGGAGGGTGGTGAAGGCCTCGGCGCGCTCGTCGCGGAGGTTCTGGTGCTGGTACCACGGGCCCCACCACCACCAGAAGCCGCGGCGCGCCTGCGGGTCCTGCGGATCCTTGGGCAGGGTCCCCGTGGTCGCGAGGGCGGGGTTCTGCGGCTCGAGCCCCGCCGGGAGCGGATCGGTGAGCGCGACGTGGTAGCGCCGCGTCGGGGCGACCATCGTCAGCCGCACCCGCACGCGCGCGCCCGCCTTGATCCGCCACGAGCCGTCGGCACCGCGGCGCACGTCCCCGGGGGCGTCGATCGCCTCGTAGGCGCGGGTCACGGTGAAGCCGCGGTCGACGGGGGGCAGGAGCAGGTCGCGGGGCGCGTACTGCAGGCCGACGCGGTAGTAGAGCCGCCCGGGGCCCTCCTTGGCGATGATCAGGTCGCGGGGGCCCGCGCTGAGGAGCGCCGCCATGGGCACACCCACGTGGTGGCGCTCGGTCGTGCGTCCCCGGAAGCCGTGACCGCCGGCGTAGGTGGGGCCGAGCCAGGCGCGCGCCATGAAGTCGGGCGTCGCCTTCTCGTAGGCGCCGAAGTAGCGGTCGAGCGCCAGCAGCACGAAGGCGTTCTCCTGCGTGTTCTCCCAGCGGCCCGCGGTGCGGTGGGCGAGGAGGCCGGCGACGAGCTTCGGGATGAGGTCGCTCCGCGGCTCCACGGTGATGAGGGCCTCGAGGAGGACGGCGTCGGCGCGGCGGTCCGAGTGCAGCAGCAGGTGGGCGCCGTCGCGGTACGAGGTGGCGAAGTGCGCGGTCGCCGCGGTCTCGGTCACACGGTTGCGCAGGTGGCGGCGGATGTCGGCCACCTCCGCCGCGGAGGCCTTGTCCGGCGCCAGCACGGGCAGGAGCCAGCCCAGGGCCTCGAGGGGGAGCGCCTGGAGCCCGCCCTCCTGCAGCAACCGTCGCGCCCGGCCGCCGTCGCGGTCGCCCAGGCGGTGGCGCACGTGGAGCGCGTACGCGACGAGGGTGCGGCGCGCGTCCTCGCCATACCACCGCGGGATGCGGCGCTCGACCTGGCGGAGGTACGCCTGCGCGCGCCGGAGGAGGTCGGCGGGCACCGCGAACCCCTTCTCCTTCGCGCGCTGGAGCGCGTGGGCGACGTGGATGGACAGGTAGGGCCAGGACTCCTCGTCCCGGCGCCAGAAGCCGAAGCCCCCGTCGGCCGCCTGGAGGCCGCGCAGGCGCTGGAGGTCGGCGGCCACCTGGGCGATCATCTCCTTCGGCTCGGGGAGCCCCTTCGCCTTGAAGGCCTGGAGCACGTCGCGCAGCGCCGCCACCGCCATGACCCGCGATGCGATCTGCTCGGCGCACTCGAAGGGGTAGGCGACCAGGTAGAGCACGGCGTCGGTGAGCGCCTGGAGGGCCGTCGAGGAGGTGGTGACCTCGAGCCCGCCGAAGTCCGCCACGACGTCCTTCGGCGCCCGCACCGGCTGCGCCACCGCGCCCCGGTCGAGGTGGCCGTAGGTGGCGAAGGCCGCGGTGGTCGCGGGGGTCCACACCGGCAGCGAGAAGCTGCTGGCGTCGGCCCACGCGCCGGCCATCGCGCCCACCTGGAAGCGCGCCACCCCGGCGCGGGCCGCGGCCGCCGGGAAGCGGACCTCGACGCGGTCGTTGGCGGGCACGGTCAGGCGGCGGCCGGCGCCCCCGGTGAGGGTCGCGTTCGTGGCGCGGGCCGCCACGTCGACGGTCAAGGGGGCGTCGGTCTGGTTCTGCAGCACGACCGGCAGCTCGAAGCGGTCGCCGAAGTTGAGGAACCGCGGCGGCGACGTACGCACCATGAGCGGCAGCCGCGCCGTGATGCTCGACTCGGCCACGCCGAAGTGCCGGCTGCCGGCGACGGCCACGGCCGTGACGCGGTAGCGCGTGAGGTTGTCGGGCAGCTTCACCGGCACCGTGGCCCGCCCGGCCGCGTCGGTCGTGACGCTGGCGGCGAAGAGGGCGAGCGGGCTGAAGTCCGTGCGCATGCGGATGGGCGCGGCCTGGCCCCCCTCGCCCTTGGCGCCCGGCGGGCCCCGGTGCTCGAACCGGATGGCGCGGGCCTCCCTCGGCTTCTCCGGGCGGCCGTCGACGTCCTGGAACCCGTTCCCGTTCACGCTCTCGGGCTCGCTGTCCTTGGCGTCGGCGATGCCGTCATGGTCGCGGTCGCGGCCGGAGTCGAGGTCGCGCGGCTTGCGCGCCAGCACCACGTGGGCGCGGCCGTGGTGGTCGGCGACCCCCGGCTCGCGTCCGGAGTAGAACGCAGCCGCGGGGTCGCCGATGCGGTAGCCGGTCAGCGCCAGCACGGCCTCGTCGGCCACGACCAGGGCCACCTCGCCCCCCGCCACGGGCCGCCCCGCGGCGTCGCGGACGGTCAGGCTCACGCTGGTGCGGCCGCCGGGCTCGAGGCGCGTCTGCTCCGGCTTGACCGTCACGGCCAGGAGCCGGCTGCGCGGCGGCACGCTCAGGTTGAGCGCGCCCGCCGCGAAGGCGGGGCGCTTCGGCAGCTTCGGATCGGGCTGGCCGTCCTGGCCGGCCCGCGGCGCGGCGCCGACGAGGTCCACCTGGACGTGGAGGTTGGGGGTGTGGCCGTCGCGGATGGGCACGCGGAGCGTGGTCGAGGAGCCGGGCATGCTGAAGCGCTCCACGGAGGCGAGGCCGCTCCGCCGGAGCGTGAGCGTGCCCGCGGCCGGGGCGAACGGCGCCAGGACCAGGATCTCGGCCACGTCGCCGGGGCGGTAGTCCTTGCGGTCGGGGATCAGCGAGACCTTCTCCTGCTCGACGCCGCGGGCGGGGGGCAGCTGCGCCCCCGCCACCCAGACGGTCAGTCGGCTCTCGTTCTTGCGCCCCTGCGCGTCGGCGACCACGGCCGTCACGCGGTAGACGCCGCCGCGGCGGGGCTGGAACTTCACCTGCCCGGGCGCGGGCCCCGACTCGAGCGAGGCGTCCTGCGGATCGACGAGCTTCTCGCGCCACTCCCCGGCCTCCTGCTCCCACTCGAGGCGCACGGCGCGCAGCGCGACACTGCGCCCGGCGACCGCCTGGCCGTCGAGATCGGTGACGATGGCCTCCACCGGGATGGGCTGCCCGGCCTCGTAGAAGGCCCGCTCGCTGCGGATGCCCACGTAGAGGCTCGCGGGGTGCACCAGGAGCAGGGAGGTGGCGGTCCACGCCTGGCGGTTCACGTCGGTGACCGTGGCCTCGGCGCGCAGGCTCTGGGCGCGGGGCGGGCTGACCGCGCGGAAGTCGATGCGCAGACGGTGCTTGCCGGCGGCGTCGGTGCGCCCACCCAACGACTCGCTGCGGGTGGCGGGCCGCTCCGCCTCGTCGTCCCAGCGGGGCGAGTCCCACCACGGGGTCCAGACCCCGAAGGTGAAGGCGTCCCGCCCCGGCGGCGAGAAGTGGCCGGGCTCGGCGGTCACGCTCCAGCGGACGGGCGCGCCCATGAGCCCGCCGCCGGCGAAGTACGCGGCCGAGACCGTGACGTCGGCGCCCCCGCCGACGAGGTGGGGCCCCTCGCTGGCCTGCGCCTTGACCTCGAACTCCGGGCGCCGGAACTCCTGCACCTGGAACGAGTGGCTGGAGCGCCGGCCGTCGAGGACGAGGTCGAGGCTGGCATGGCCGAGGTTCATGGTCGGGGGCAGCTTCACGGCCACGTCGAAGCCGCCGAGGGGCCCGAGGTGCGCCGCGCCGGCCGTGACGCGGCTCTGGCGCGAGTCGCGCAGGGTCCACTCCACCTTGCGGCTCCCGCCCTCGACCGGGCCGAGGTCGCCGGACGGGCCCGCGCCGATGCGCCGCACCCACCCCTTGACCCGCACCTCCTCGCCGGGCCGGTACAGCCGCCGGTCGTCGAAGGTGTGGAAGCGGACGAGGTCCTCCAGCCGCCGGCGGCGCCAGCCATCCTCGCCGCCCCAGTAGTAGAGCGTCTGCGGCAGGATGGCCGCGTCGGCGCCCTGGCGCGCGACGAGCAGCCGGCCGGGCTGGTCCTCGAGCGCGACCGTGGCGAGGCCGTCGCCGCCGGTCGCGGCGGCCGTGCCGGCCGGCAGGACGCGCAGGTCCACCCCCCGGAGGGGCGCGCCGTCGACGAGCGCCGTGGCCCAGACGACGAGGCGGGTGGGGTCGGCGAAGGCGTCGAGACCGATGCGGCTCGACTGGACCCAGGCCTCGACGACCTGCCGCCGCCACCGGTCCTTGGGCCCGTCGGCCTGCTCGACCACGAGGACCGCGTGACCGAGGCCGCGGCGCAGCGCCGGGGCGAGGTCGACGGCGGTCTCGAGCAGCTCCTCCACGGGGCCCTTGACCTTCAGGGTGGTGTCGACGACGCGCCGGCCCGGAGGCTCGCGCCCCGCCTCGAAGCGCTTGCCGTCGGCGAGGTAGGCGACCCAGGCGAAGTAGTCCTCGGGCGTGACCGCGTAGAGGCGGACGCGCAGCCGGTCGTGGTTCACGGTGTAGACCGAGAACCGGCGCCGACCGGCCGGGTCGAGCACGACGAAGCCGGAGCGCGGGGCGAAGAGCCGCGGATACGCCGGCGACACGAGGAAGCCGTGGGTGCGGTCCTTGCGCATCGTCTGGCCGAAGGTGTCGGTGATCGCCGACGACAGGGTGACCCGGTAGTACCTGCCGCCCCGCGTCGCGCCGCGGACCGCGAGGTGACTCCCCCAGGCCTCGAGCTTCAGGTCGGGCAGGGCCGGCTCCACCCTCACCAGCTCCTTGCGGAGGCGCTTCGCGTCGACGGGGTTGGAGAACTCGAACTGGAAGGGCGTGCCGGGCCGGCACTCGCCCCACCCGCAGCGCTCCTTGACCACGCGGAGCGGGCCGAAGGTCCGGAAGCCGATCTCGTGCGCGGTGGTGGTGCGACGCGGCCCCTCGAGCGAGGGCGTGCCCGGCCCGACCCTGACCTGCACTCTCGTGTCGGCCGGGAGGTCGGCCATCGGCCGGAACGCCACGAAGCGGCCCGGCTGGCTTCCGGCCGCGAGCCGCCGCAGCTCGTCGTCCTTGTCCAGCTCGCCCCGGTCGACGGGCGCCACCGGCACGGCCGGGTTGTCCCCGGCACGCACCGAGACGCTGGAGACCACCGCCCTCGGATCCACTGCCTGGTCGAACTCCAGGAAGACGATCGGGTCGAGGCGCGTGGGGCCGCCGCGCGGGACCGACTGCACGACCTTCGGCGCTGGCGTGCCGAACTTCCAGCACACCGCGGAGACCAGCTCGCCCCCGGTGGCCGAGCGCGTGCCGGCCGGGATCTCGACGCTGTACTCCGTGGCCATGGGGAAGCGCCCTTCCGGCGCGAAGAGGAGCGTGCTGGTGCCGACCCATCGCCACTGGCCCGGCGGCTCCGGCGTCAGCTTCACCGGCACGCGCGTCAACGCCTCGTCCTGCGACGTGACCGGCACCATGGGCTGGGAGAAGGTGACCGCCAGGTGGGGCGCCAGCGGCACCTCCCCCTCGGGCGCGCGCCGGAGAACCTCGAGCACGGTCGAGGCAGCCGGTCCGCCCGCGGCCGCCTGCAGGCCCGCGGCAGGGGGGAAGGGCGCAGCCACGGTCCGGCCCGTGCGCGGCGGCGGGAGGGAGCGCTCGCGCAGGGCGAAGGGCTTTGGGTCGTCAGCCTCGGCCGCGAGCGGGGGCATCCGCGCCAGAACCTTGCTGGCGTCGGCCGCCGGGAGCACCTGCGCCGGCGCCAGCGGCGGACGTGGTCGCATCGCGACATGCTCGGCGCCCTGGCTCAGCGCGAAGTCCAGGCCGGGCCGGGGCGCCGTGGACGTGACCTCGGCCTGCTTCGGGACGGGAGGAGGCGCCGGGGCGATCGGCTCCTGCGGCGGCCCGCACGAGAAGGCAGCGAAGAGAGCCAACGCCACGACCACCAGTTGCCGCCTCATGCGGGCCTCCAGTCCGGTGCCACGTGCCACAGTGTACGTCTCTACCAGGGCCCTGTTGTACAGCCCTTTGCTGGGCAGGTGCATGCAGCCTGCCAGGGACGCAGAAACTGCCCGGGCAGGCAGATTCAGCGTGCTTCGGCTGCTTCCCTCCTGTCCATGGACGCCGGGGAGTGTAGATAACCTGCCTACATCCCACACCGCCTACATCGGCACACGTCTTGCTATGCCCGGGGGCGCTGCGAGGAGGGGATCATGAGCGCACGGAGCATGTCGTCGAAGCTTTCGGTCGTTGTGGGCCTCATCGCCTGGTTCGGGCTGGCTGCGGCCGGCTGCGCTGGAAGCCAGCAGGCCGGGGCCGTTCCCGACAACGGCCAGAACCCGGGCCCGGGGAGCTGCACGGAGCCGCAGCTGTACCTGGTGAGCGCGCAGGACGTCACGGTGCAGGCCGGCGGCTCCGTGGAGCTGAAGGTGCGGCTCGCCTGCGCCTCCGACCCCTACGCGGGCGCGCTGGTGGGCTTCGAGATCGTGGGTGACCCCAAGGCCTCGGCGCTCTCCTCGGCCTCGTCCCAGACCGACGACGACGGCGTCGCGGGTGTGGCGCTCGTCGCGGGCGCCACCTCCGCCACGTTCCAGGTGAAGGCCACGACCGAGGGCGCCGGCGCCGTGACGTTCGACATCACCGTCAACAGCGCCAACGCCGGGACCATCCTCGTGTCGATGACCTACGCCGGGCCGATCGTCTACAACGAGTACAAGGCCTACCTGTTCCAGGGCCGCGAGTGCGCGACCCTCGACCCGTTCGCCATCACGGGCGCGATCCAGGACGCCGCGGTGGTCGCGGTGCTCTCGGCCACGCCGAAGTTCAACAATGTCCCGGCCGGCTCCCACTACGCGGTCGCGGTCACGGCCAGGCGCCAGGGCGAGCTGCTCGGCTTCGGCTGCAAGGGCTCGCTGTCCGTCACCGCCGGCCAGACCACCAACGCCGACGTCGCCATCTTCGACATCCCGATCACCTACTCGGGCGTCTACACCCTCGACAACCACTTCGACATGACGGGCCTGCTGCCGCCGACCGTGGACGGCATCGTCCACGTCTTCGACGAGCTGTCCGACGACCACGCGGTCGAGGGCAACCTGGCCCTGGACCAGTGGGGCGAGGACCCGGCCGCCTTCATGCTCGACTTCGTCTACCGCGAGTTCTGCAAGTGGGAGTGCACCAACACCGACCCGAGCTGGGACGACTGCACGCCGGGCGTCCACCCCTCCGGAGATCTGAAGGAGACCTACCGCGGCCGCCAGGGCAAGACCCCGTTCATGAGCTGGGAGGGTGACCAGCCGCGCTACATGTTCCTCTGCGGCATGCTCGACCCGACCTGGGGCATGACCCAGTGGGTGCAGAGCCAGGTGCAGGCGCAGGTCCCCCCGCAGGCGCTCAACATCCTCGACACCGTCGGCGACATCGCCCGCGCCATCGACAAGATGCACGTCAAGTCGCGCCTCAGCCTCAACGACGTCCGCTACGACCGACTGGGCAACTTCACGCACACGCTCGAGACGATGTACGTCGACCTGCACGACCTGGGCGGCACGCTCCACAACTTCGAGGTCGACCTGGCGGCCGCGGGCGTCGGCACCCTCTCGTACTCGGGCAACACCTCGGTCCTCAACGACGAGCTGCAGATCCCGTCGCACTCCTTCTCGCTCAAGTTCGGCAAGCTGGTCCAGTACATCTACGCGAGCTACCTGCTCCCGCTGCTCGGCTGCAACGCGCCGAACAACACCACGGCCTGCCTGTTCCAGAAGCTCGTCAACTGCACCAGCGTCGGGACCTGGCTGCACGACGCCTGCGACTCGGTTGCGGAGAGCCTGACCGGCGGCTTGCTCCACTGCCCGATCAGCGCGACCCAGTTCGCCGGGTTCTGCTCCACCGGCCTCCAGATGGCCGGCAACTACGTCGACGCCAGCATGGCCAGCTGGATCGGCGGCGACACGCAGTTCACGCTCCAGGGCGAGGCCGCGGCCGACCGCCTCGACGGGCACCGCGTGGCCGCGTCGCTCAAGAACGGTGTCTGGACCGGTCACTGGACCGACGGCGCCGCGAACGCCACCTTCCCCGGCACCTTCACCGGCGTGCGGCAGTAACCCAGCAACCCCCAGCACCGGCCTACGCCGCGTCGCTCCCGCTGCAGGTTCCCCCCGCCGCGTCTCCCCACCGCACGCCGCCGCGCCCTTGACCGCGCCCTGCGCCCTGCCGCACTCTAGGCCCCGCGATGCCGGATCCTCAGGAGGACTACTTCAGCGCCGGGCTGCGGCACTTGCGCGACGCGCAGGCGCTCGCCGGGAAATCGGACAACGCGGCGTACCTCGCGGGGTACGTCGTCGAGTGCGGCCTCAAGCGGGTCATCCAGTTCTACGACCACGCGCGGCCCTACGGGCATGATGTCCTCGGAATGCAGGGTCGCGCTCTCGCCTTTGCGGCGCTGATGGCGCCCGGCGCGGCTCGCTACCGGATCGATCTCATCCCGGATCTGGAGCAGGCCTGCCAGGAGTGGCCCTCCAACTTGCGGTACCGCCGAACCAGCGACCTCGACGGAGCCACCGCGAAGCGGCTCATGGCAGTGGCCGACGCCTTCTTTGAGCGGCTGTTCTTGCCGCTCGTGCTGGACGGAGAGGAGACTCGCCTGCGATGAGACACTTCGGCGAAGCCCGACGCGACGCGGCGGCAGCGGTCCTGGAACCGGGGGTCCTCGACCGCTGCGAGCAGCTCTGCCTGTTGTGGGACGTTGCAGGTCGACTACGGGTGCTCGTCAAGCCGGCGGCGGGCAACGACGAAGGCGTGCTCCGGTCCGACCTCGGTGCGGCCTTGGCCGCCGCCTGCGGGTCGTTCTGGTCCGGCGAGGTCTGGGTGCGGGGCGCGGCGGACGATACGGCGGCACGCCGAGTCTACGAGGCGGCCTGGCGTCTGGCGCGCCCGCTCTCTCCGGCCGGGGCGTCCGGCGGCGAGGTGCGGGAGCTGGATCGGCACCTCTCGAAGGAGACGTGGTTCGGTGAGCCACGCACGCCGCCGTGGCCGCTGCAGGGGCAAACACCCCCCATCATCGCCTTCTACTCGTTCAAGGGCGGAGTCGGCCGCACGACCGCACTCGTCGCGCTCGCGCTCCAACTCGCCCGCGCCAAGAAGCGCGTGTGCGTCGTTGATCTGGACCTCGAGGCCCCGGGGGTGGGGGTGCTGCTCGCCCCGACCTCTGGTCCGGCGCGCTACGGCGTGGTGGACTTCCTGGTGGAACACGAGGTCTCCGCCGCGGGGAAGATCGACCTCGGGGAGTACTTCCACCTCTACGACGACCCCCGGGCGCTCGGGGAGGGGCCGCCGATCGCGGTGGTCCCGGCCGGGACTCTGGACGGAGACTACCTGGAGAAGCTCGCCCGCATCGACTACCAGCGCCTCCTGCAGCCAGAGCACCCGAACGAGCCCGCGCTCGAAGCGCTGCTCAAACGACTGCGCGCCGCTCGCCAGGCCGACTACGTCCTCCTCGATTCCCGTGCCGGCCTCCATGACCTGGGCGGCCTGGCCCTCAACGGGATTGCGCACCTCGACGTGCTCTTCGCCCTCGACAACGAGCAGAGCTGGCAGGGACTCGGCTTGGTGGTTGACCACCTGGGGCGACGGCGGGTCGAGCGCGGTCTGGAGCAGCAAAGCTGCATGCTGGTTCAGGCGATGGCGCTCGCCGCGACGGATCCGAACCGCAAGGGCAAGGTCGAGGAGTTCCGGGATCGAGCGTACGAGCTGTTCAGCGATGCCTTCTACGACCAGGAGCCGTCCGCAGGCTGGCCGGACCCGCTCCCCGAGGACGTCTGGCCGATTCCGGCCGTGGACGTTGGGGACGAGCCGCACACCCCCGTGCCCATCGGTTTTCAAGACTACCTTCTGCGCCCCTGGACCGTGGACACGGCTGCCCAGGTCCTGACCCAGGGGGATTTCGGCGGTTTCGCCGAGGCACTGCTCGCACGCGTCGGGAGGTCGTCGCCATGAGCCGGGTGGAGAACGCCGATGTGTTGCTGGAAGACGCGATCCGGATGATGGAGGGCGGGCAGGCCGAGCACGCACCACTCGCCGCACGAGACTTCTTCGAGCGCTTCCTCCCGGTGTCACGCCACCTCCGGGTGCTCGACCCCCAGGTGCGGCTCGTCATCGGCGACAAGGGCGCCGGCAAGTCACAGCTCTTCCAGGCGCTGAAGTTCCCTGAAGGGCAGGCGTTGCTCACCAAGCTCGCCTCGGACCAGGGACAAGTGACCCTGCCACTCGAGCGGGTGGACTGGCGCGTGGGCTTCGAGACGCTCGGCACGTTCTTTCCCTCGCCGCCGGCGTTCGGAAAGCTGAAGGGCCGGCCGGTCGAGGATTCCCGGCTCCTGTGGACCGCCCTGCTCGCGCGGGCGCTCCGCCATGAAATCCGGGACCTCGGTGCTGCCCTGCCCGTTGAGTATCATTCCCGCCTGACCGCGGATGAGGCGCCCAACGAGCTCGGCGTGCTGGTCGACGCTACGCGCACGGTGGAGGGCCAGCTCATCACCGTGCTCGACAAGCTGGAGCACCGGCTCGCGCAAACGGACCGCTACGCGGTCGTGACGTACGACGAGCTCGACCGCGTCAGTCCGGGCGACTGGGAGGTCATCCGGATCCTGCTCCAGGGCCTCATCCAGTTCTGGTCGGTCTACCTGCGACGCTGGCAGCGCATCGTCTGCAAGATCTTCCTGCGCCGAGACCTCTACGAGCGCGCGGCCTTCCGCGGCCCCGACATCGCCAAGATCGCCTGGAACCCGGCGGAGTTGAGCTGGACTCCGGGAGACCTGTACCGCCTTCTCTTCAAGCGGCTCGCCAACGCCGGGGACTCCATGCGCGACTACCTGAGGGGGGCGAAGTTGCGCCTCGACCAGCAGGGTCTCCTCGGTTGGATCCCGGAGGGCGTGGATGAGCGGGACTTCGTGGCGCCGGTCAAGTACGTCTTCGGCGAGTACATGGGGTCCGATCCTCGGCGGGGCCTGACCCTGCGGTGGATCCCCAACCACCTCAAGGACGGCCGGGGGCGCATCTTCCCCCGCTCGCTCCTGAGGTTTATCGAGGAGGCCGCGAAGATCGAGAAGCGCCAGCAGGCGGCATCGCGACCGCGCCTGGTTCATCACTCCTCGCTTCGCGGCGGCCTCGACGAGGTCTCCCCCTTCCGGGTGTGGGAGCTCGTCAACGAGGAGTTCCCCTGGCTGCAACGCATCGAGCAGGCGTTCAAGGCTGATCCCTTCCGGGTGCCCGCCGAGCGCAAGCTGGTCCTCCGCGCGCTGACGCTCGATTGGAGCGGCGAACCGGATGGGCCGCCACTCACGGAGCCGGAGGCGCTGCTCGGCTACCTCGAGGATCTCGGCATAGCCTCCGTGCGCAGCGGCGGAAAGATCGACGTGGGCGACCTCTACCTCCTGGGGATGCACCTCAAACGCCGCGGCGGCGTCGCTCGCCCGCGACTGTGATCCCGGTGGCTGTCTTCTGCCCTCCGGTGCTTTGGTCCGCCGACCCTTGCGGCCCCACGCCGGCGGCCCTAACATGCCCTTCATGCCGCTGAACCGAGACGACCGCGAGTTCCTGCGCAAGTTCTACAACCGCCTCAATCCCATCGAGGCGCTGCAGCCTGACGACCAGCGCTACGTCAAGCTCGACGCGGACGTACCCAACCAGGCGGCGCCACGCGGCCAGCAGCTCGTGCCGCTGCTCCGGGACACCATCGTGATGTCCGAGGGAGTGACGACGCAGCTCTATTCCGGGTCACCGGGGTCCGGCAAGAGCACGGAGCTGAACCGGCTGGCTGCCGCCCTGCGAAAGTCGGGCTACATCGTGCTCCAGTCGGACGCCGAGGACTACCTCAGTCCCTCTGACCCGATCGCAGTAACCGATCTGCTCATCGCACTCGCTGGGGCCTTCGGTGAGGCCACGGCGGCAGAGACCGGAGAGGATCCCACCAAAGAAGGCTACTGGACGCGTTTCGTCAACTTCTGCCAGACGGAGGTCATCATCAAGGACCTTGACCTCAAGGTCGTCAAGGCGAGCCTCCGTGGCGATCCGACGTTCAAGAAACGGCTGCGGGATGCTCTTGCCGGGAACCTCATGAGGCTCACCGAGCAGGTGCACGGGTACGTGGACGAGTGCGTCGCGCGGCTCCAGGCGCATTCTCAGGGCGCCGCCGGCTTCGTGTTCATCCTCGACTCGCTCGAGCACCTCCAGGGCTCCCCCCCTGAGGAGGTGTGCCAGAGCATCGGCACGGTCTTCTCCAGTCATGCCGACAAGCTCCGCCTCGAGCATTGCCACGTTGTCTACAGCGTTCCGCAGTACCTTGGCGTGCTCAATCCCGAGGTGAAGGGTCTGTACTCCGGCGCCATCCGGATGCTGCCCATGACGAAGCTCTCGCAGCGCGACAATCCGAGCGTGCCCTGCCGCGCGGGGGTGGAAGCGTTCGTGAGTGTGATCGAGAAGCGTGGCGACTGGAGAAGGCTGCTCGGCGACGACCGCGCCCTGCTGGAGAGGGTCGTTCTCGCCTCGGGTGGGTACCTGCGCGACCTGTTGCGGTCCGTGCGCGAGATCACTCTGCAGGCGAACCAACTCGAGCAGTTGCCGGTGCCGGCGCCGGTCGTCGAGGCGGTGCTCGCCATGCTGGCGCGCGACTACCAGCGCCTGTCTCGCGCCGACGCCGAGTGGCTGGCAAAGGTGGCGCGCACCCGCGGGTCGTGTCTGCCGGAGATGAAGGACTACTCGCGCCTGGCGACCTTGCTGCGGGCGCATATGGTCCTTTACTACCAGAACGGCGAGGAGTGGTACGACGTGCACCCTCTGGCGCGCGATGAGATCCTGCGGCTCGCGGGGCCGCCTCCCGCGCCCGAGCCATGAGTCACGGAGGCGCCCCGCCGGGCCGGGGGGAGCTGCTCTTCCTTGGCCAGGGCGAGCAGGAGTGGCACCGCATCCGTGGCGCGCTCGATCTGGGCACGGGCTTCCAGTTTCTCGTGGTCACGTCTCCAAGCCGGGTCGCTCTCGACGAGGTCGCCGATCGCATCGATCGAATGAGGCGCGGCGCCGGCCTCCAGCGCGTCTCGCCCGGCTCCACGCAGGCCATCCGCACGGTGGGCGAGGAGCTCGACGAGCTGGGGGGGCAGCTCGGGCGAGCGGCCCGTCGGTCGGTCGTGTGGATCGACGCGTGGCACACGGACAAGGAGCGCGAGGAGGCCTGGCGCTTCGCGCTCGCACGGATCAACGAGCGGCGCAACTACTGGGGTCGCCGGCTGGGGGGCGCGGTCGTGCTCGCGGGCCCGCCAGTGGTCGCCACGCTCCTCACCGCGACCGCTCCGGACCTCTGGTCGGTTCGCACTCTCGTGGCTCACTTGCCGGAGGTCGTGCTTGGCCAGCCAGAGGGACCACGCGCCGAGGCGCACCGGCCCACCGCTCGCCCGGCGGACCCGCGAGAGCCCGAGCGACTCGTGGCGCTTGCCGACGCCATCGCATCGAAGGTGGATCCGGCAGCGGTCTGCTTGCGCTCGGAGCTGCTCGGTCGGGCGGCCGCCTCGCTGCGGTCCAAGGGAGAGTACGACCGCGCGGCGCAGCTAGCCGGGCAGGCCGTAGCGATCGTGGAGACGCTTGCCCGGGAGCGGCCCTCCGACCGGGTGGCTGGGCGGGCTCTCGCAACTGCGCTGGTCGCGCGAGGCACTGTGCTCCTAGCCCGGCGGGACCTCGACGGGGCGAGGCAGGATCTGGAGCGCAGCCTGGAGATCCGAGAGCGCGTGGCGCGAGAGTTCGGCGAGACGCCGGAGGCGCTGCGCGACCTCGGCGTGTCGCTGAGCAACCTCGGCGACGTGCGCCTCGAGCAGCGCGACCTGGACGCGGCCGGCCGGGCCTTCGAGCGCAGCCTGGAGATCGACGAGCGCGTGGCGCGGGAGTTCGGCGAGACGCCGGAGGCGCTGCGCGACCTCAGCGTGTCGCTGAACAAGCTCGGCGCCCTGCTGGTCGAGCAGCGCGACCTGGACGCGGCCGGCCGGGCCTTC
>JACRCY010000320.1 GCA_016218785.1 Deltaproteobacteria bacterium | reverse complement strand
CGCGGCGGCGGGGGGCGCCGGGGCCGGTGCTGCCGCGGCCTCGACGGCAGCGGGGGCGGGCGCCTGACCGCGCCCGCGCCGGGCACGGGTGGTGCCCTGGTCGCAGGCCGTGGCCAGCAGGCCCGCCGTGATGAGCAGTGCTACGAGGCCGAATGATCGCAGATTTCGCATACGAACAGGGAAGGCTGAATCGCGCGGGGTGTCAAGCAGGATCGGTCGGCGGGACGATCGGTGGCGGGCCCGTGGCGCTGGCTCAGGGCGCGGTCGGCCGGCGCGCGGGGCCGGGTGCGGGCGGGGCGAGGAGCAGCGGCGCCAGGCCGAGCTTGGAGGTCAGGGCCCGGATGCGGTGTTAGCGCGCCTCGCTCTGTTTCGGACTCGGCATTCTGGTCGCCTCTGTGCGCGCCGCTGCCACGGTCGTCGACACCTTCGTCACGGCAAGGTCCCTCCCCCTGCGAGCCGGCGCAGCTCCGACACGAACGGGGCAAACCGCTGCGGACAGGCGGTCGTGCTGATCTCCAGTGAAGCGCGCTTGAGGATCCAGGGCGCGTCCACGGTGTCGACGTAGCTCGGCTTCTTCCGGTACTGGTCGAACAGCGCCTCGACGATGCGCTTCGGCGGCTGCTGGTCGTTCTGGTCCTCGACGGGGTTGCGCCACCGGCCACGTAGCGCATCGCCGGTGCGGAGGCGCTCGCGCAACTGGTCGGGCGCCGCGAGCAGCAGCACCTCGAGGTCATGCTTCAGGCAGTGGACGCGGAAACGGCTGTGCGCAGCAGCCGGCACGCCCACCTTCTGCGCTCGCGCCGCGAACCGCGCTCGAAGCAGCTGCTCGAGCGCAGGAAAGGACCGGTGGGCGTTGGGCGTCCCGTCGTAGACGGACATCGGGTAGAGGTCGGGGAGCGCGAATACCCAGTCCTCCGGATGCTCAGCCAGATGGTCGGCAGCCTTCCGCGCGCTGTCATTCAGGATCGACGCCTTGTCCTTGAGGGGGAGCAGCCGGATGCCCACCCCGTGGCGTTGCCCCTCGGAAAGGACAGGCTCGAGCAACGCCTCGAGGCCGTAGCGGTCCGAGGGTCCCTCGACGTAGATGAGCACCTTCACGGCCGCACCTCGAGCTCGTCCGAGATATGGAGCTGCGCGAGCGCCTCCCCGCCCAGCTCGTCGACCTCGCGCCGGAGCGCTTCGCTTGTTCCCGGCCGGATGAACAGCGCCCGCCCATCCTCCTTGCGCATGACACCGATCTCGTCGAGGCGGAACTGCGCCACGAAGTAGGGCGAGTGCGTCGCGACGAGCATCTGGCTACGCGCGGAAGCCATGCGCAGGAGGCCCGCGAGCATGGGCAGCACGCGCGGGTGCAGGCCGAGCTCCGGCTCATCAATGCAGACGAGCGGCGGGATGGACGGGGCCAGGCACAGTGTTGCCCAGCACAGAAGTCGTAGCGTGCCGTCCGAGAGGTCCGCGAGGGTGAGATCGTCCTTCACGCCGCGCTCGCGCCACACACCGATGACCGTCCCTGGTCCACCCCTCGCCTTCACGTTCAGCGAGAGGAAGCCAGGGATCGCCGAGCGGAGGTGCGTCTCGAGCTCCTGCCAGACGTCTTGGTGCTCGGTCATCAACGAGTGGAGAACCGCGCTCAGGTTCGAGCCGTCGTCGGCGAGCGTCGGGTTCGGCTCCGTGGGCACGGGCCGGCGGAGCGCGGCGCTGCCCGACACGTCGAAGCCCGAGTAGAAGCGCCACGACGACAGGAAGCTCTGGAACTTCGACAGCGTGACGAGCGTCGGGTCGAGCGCGCGGCGAAGGGCGAGCTCGTTTGGCTGCACCGTCCACTCGGGCCGCTTCAGCTTGCGCTCGACCTGGTCGCGGACGACGCCCTTGCCGTTGCGAAACTCCAGGAAGATGAAGGGCTCGCGTTCTCCCTTGGCGAGCGGTTCGGTCGTGGCGAGTTGCTCGTGCGCGATCTTCGGGGTGCCAACTGGCCCGCGGATCTCGACCTTGTACCGGAGTGGCTTCCGCTGGCCGTGGTCCACCACGAGGGAGAACTCGATCCGCTCCGGTCCTCCAGAGTGAAACAACGTCTTCCCGACGCACCGAGGGTCGATCTCGGGCGGCAGTGGGTTCGCCGCCGCGAACGTCACGAACCGCAGGAAGTCGAACAGGCTCGACTTGCCGCTGGCGTTCGCGCCGATGATGACCGTGAGGTTCTCGGGCTGCGCCTCGAACCTTTCGAAGGGCCTGTAGCCGCTGATCTCGATCACCTCGACTCGCGGGCTATCCGGGCTCGCCACACCATCATCGGGCTGCGACTCGTCGTCAGGCCACCCGATTGGTTCGGCGTCGAGGACGCTCTCGACGAGCTGAACCTTGTCGACCAGTCCCGTCGCTTGGTCACGCCCGCTCGATCCAGTGATGGGAAGCTCGACGAGGAAGCTCAGGTTCTTCGCCACCTCTGGCACGCTTCGGCCCGCGCGCTGGGCGATCTCCTCGGCGCTCCATGTCTTGCCCGGCTCCGACCGGAACGCGTCTTTGAGAATGGGCAGGAGTGCGTCGCACGCCTCGATCTCCCGCTTCGCCTCCTTGGAGCCGCAGGCGCGCAACCCCTTCAGGGTCAGCGCGTAGCGGTTGATCTCGTGCTTGAGGTGTTGGCTGTTGATGAGCTCGTCGAGGAGCGTGCGCTGCATCTCGTGGCTCAGGCGGAACGCCTGGACGGATGGGAACTGCGCCGCCTCGGGGCGGTAGAGCTGCTCGAGCACCTCCTGGAGGAGGGCTCGCGCATCATCGCTCAATACGTGAGAGGTCTTGGTCATCGGGCCTCCGTCATTCCAGCCGCCACTTCGAGGACACGCGCGCCAGCATTTCGTTCAGCTTCGCGAGCGTGTCCGCGGCCGGCCTATCTCCCTCCGGTTCCAGCTCCACGATCTCGACGATGCGGAAGCGAACGCGCTCGGCATCGTCGGGACCGCAGGGCCAGGTGCCGTCCTCGACGACCTCAAAGAGCCTCGCCGCAAGAGCCTCCGTGACGCCGTCTCGCAGCAGGATCCACGGGACGCCGTGACCGCGCCGGCGAGAAACTGCCTGCGCGACGGTCGCCAGGTTCGTCTTGCCGTCCTTCCAGGCCTCCGGCAGCTCCTTGGGCCCGAGATCTGCGCCGCGAACGGGAGGCGGCGGAAGGAGCAGCTCGAGGTCGTGCGGGACCGGCCGGTCAGGGAGCGCCTGGTGCAGGAAGACCTTCCCGTCCGTCCGAGCCATGAGAAGCCCGCGCTGGACCGCAGCACGTACCGCCCGGTCGATGACCTCGGGCGACGCAACCCTCGGGCAGCGCACGCCGTCGAAGAGTGACTCGATCCGCTCCATGCTGAGCGGCGCGGTGTCGGTCAACCAGAGGCCCTCGATGCGACCGGGGACAAGCAGGTCTGGCTCGAGCTCGTGAAGGCCAGCAAAGGCGGTCGGCACGACCTCGGCCTCCGGGCGCGAGAGATCCTCGGAGGGCGCCTCGACGCGCCAGAGCGTTCGCGCCGAGCCGTCGGCGCAGACGAACTGGAGGACGATCTTTCCTTCCCGGATGCCGCGAGCAAGGGAGTCCTGTAGGACTTGGGGCTTGAGGAGCCGCGGAAGGCGTGGAAGCTGGCCAAAGGCCGCGACGAGGTCTTTGGCCTTCTTGGCCTTCTCAGCCGAGCCCCACAGGTCGAGGTAGCTTCCGGGCAAGAAGAGTTCCGGGTCCAGGCTGGTCGCAAGCAACCGCTCGGCTTCGATTAGCGCCTTCCTCGCGCGCGCGAATGCTCCCTCCGCCCCCGGTGGCAGCGGACGCGCCTCGACAGCGCCGCCCTCGTCGACCGCGAGCAGCACGCTATAGGCGGCGCGGACGGCATCGGCGAGGCCGTCCTCTGCTTCACGCTTCCGTCGCGTCAGCTCCTTCTTCTGGACGTCCGAAAGGAGCTTGGCTTCCTCGCCCGCCTCCACGGCGCGCCAGCCGAGCAGTCGCATGACCCGCTCGCGAAGACCCGCGAGCTTGGCGCGGTCGGGGGCGAGGGCGACGACGGCGTTCCGGTAGGTGCGCGGGTTCTTCGGGCCGCTCGTGGTGTTGAAGTACGCCTCGACCGCGGCGGGAACCGGCTTGCCCAGCTCCACGACGCACTCCGGCGGCAGAACGACGAAGTGGAGGTCGGGCGTGTCTCCGATGTCCTTCGGACCATCGGGCAGGTTGTGCGGGACGACGCCATCCTCGACATCTCCAAGGCGAGCGGCGCGAATGCGTGCGCGCAGCTCGTCCGCGATCAGCTCCGGCTTGGCCGAGATCTGCTCGAGCGCCCTCACGTGCATGTGCGTGAGGTTCGGCGTCGTGCCGAGACGCCAGACGCCGTCGATGTCGCCAGCGATGGTGATGCCCGCGAGGGCTGTCGCCTTCTCGAAGTAGCCGCGGACGTAGGCCGGCATCATGCGCCGAAGGGCAGCCTGCTCCTGGCGCTCCTTCAGGGACGCGAGGAGCTTCCGCACCTCGGAGCACTCGACGCGCTTGCGCTGCTCGGCGAGCTGCTTCTCGACGCGCTCGCGCGTCAGGGTCGTGTCGATGGTCCTGGCCACCTCGGCGTCTCGGCCTTCGACCACCGCACGGAACAGGAGATCCGGCAGCGAGACGTCACCGAACTGCTGGCCGATGACGTCGAACACCTTGTCCGTCCCGAGCTCCTTGCGGATGCGCTCGAGCTTGTCGAGCAGCACCTTGAGGACGCGCCCCTCGCGCGTTTCGGCCGCGACGAGGTTGAGCAGCAACACATCATGCTGCTGCTTGTAGCGATGCACGCGGCCCATGCGCTGCTCGATGCGCGCGGGGTTCCACGGGATGTCGTAGTTGACGAGCAGCCAGCAGAACTGGAGGTTGATCCCCTCGCCCGCGGCGTCGGTGGCCACCAGATAGCGCGCGCCATTTGGGTCGCGGAAGAACTCGGCTGCCTGGTCGCGCTCCTTGTAGTCCATGCCGCCATGAATGCAGGCGATCTTTCCGGCGAGCCCGAGCCCTTCGAGGCGGCCGATGAGGAAGCTCATCGTGTCCCGATGCTCGGTGAAGATGAGGACCTTGGTCTCGGGCTGGGCCTTGAGCGCTTCCCACACCCGCTCGAACTTGCTCTCGTGCTTCGCCTCGTACACGTTGCGGGCGAGGATGACGAGGCGCCGCACCTCCTCGATCTCAGTCCTAAGCTCCTCGGGCGAGACCGCGTCGGTCGCGGACACAATCTCGTCGTCGTTGCGCTCCGACTCTTCGCGGCCGTCCTCGGCCTCCTCTTCGTCGCCCGTCTTGGTGTCGCGGATGTCCTCGAGCGGAAGCTGCCGCTGCCGCTCCTCGAGCTCCTTCTCCGAAAGCAGTCCTTGCTCGAGGAGACGGAGCTCTTCGGAGAGCTTCGCGTCACGGCGCTCCAGCGACTTGAGCAACGCCCACGTGCTCGACGCGAGCCGCCGCTGCAAGACGCTCATGGCCAAGCCGGCGGCGCCGCGGTTGCGCTGCTTGGCACGGTTGCAGTGGACCTCGCAGTACTTGGTCGTGGAGTCGTACAGCTCGCGCTCGTCGACCGTCAGCGGGTACTCGACGGTCATGCTTTCGCGCGGAGGGTAGATGGGCGTCCCGTCGAAGCGGACCATCTCCTCCTTCATGCGGCGGAGGCAGTAGCCGGACCGTTTCTCGCGCGAGAGGCGATTGAACGCCTCGGGCGTCGAGAGCAGCTCCGGATCGAGCAGCCGCCACAGGAAGTAGTAGGGGTCGTCCTTCCCCATGTGCGGCGTCGCGGTGAGAAGGAGAAGATGCCGGCCCTGGGCCGCGATCTCCGCCGCGAGCTCGTAGCGCTTGGAGGCATCGACGGTGAGGTCGGCGTCGCGGGTGGCCGAGAGCTTGTGGGCCTCGTCGAACACGACGAGGTCGTAGGCCCGAGCCTCTCGCATGTGACCGCGCATCCGGCCCCGAGCCAGCGTGTCGATGCTCACGATCGCCATGTTGTTGCGGGGATCGTCGAACGGGTTCTCCCTCGCGCCGTCCGCGCTCATCAGAATCCGGAACTTGAGCCGGAAGAGGTTGCGGAGCTCTCGCTCCCAGTTCCCCACCAGGCCGGCCGGCGGGACGATCAGGATGCGCTCGACGAGCCGCCGCAGGAGCATCTCCCGGATGTAGAGGCCGGCCATGATGGTCTTGCCGGCGCCGGCGTCGTCGGCGAGCAGGAACCGGAGCCTGGGCAGCCGGAGGAGCTTGTCATAGACGGCGATGAGCTGGTGCGGCAGCGGGTCGATCAGCGACGTCTCGGTCGCGAACGCGCTGTTGAAGAGGTAGGCGTGGGCGAGACGATGCGCTTCAGCCACGGAGCGCACGATCTCGCAGTTCGCGCGAAACGCCGCGGTGCCACCGGCGAGGACCTCGAAGCGCTCCTCCGCCTCCGACACCGGGTAGACGAACGCCTCCAGACCGCCGGTCTTGGCGTCATCGAACCAGATATTGATGACCCGGCCGAGCCGCTCGACGGCACGCACCTGGCGCTCCCGCCCCATCCGTTTGTCGACCAGACGGCTGCCGACCTGGATCCCCTCCACCACGCTCATGGTCACGGACGTCCCTTCCGACGGCTGGCCCGAGCGCCCGTCTCCGCCGTCGCGGGTTGGGCTTCGGCGGTCGTCTCTCCCGTCTGCGCTCCGATCCAGGCGTCGAGGTCCTCGCGCCGGAAGCGCCACTGCCCGCCGACCTTGAAGCCCGGGATGCGGCGCTTCTGGGCGAGGCTGTACACGGTCTTCTCGTTGACCTTCAGGTAGTCGGCAACCTCGCGGATCGTCAGCACGTCGTCGTTCATAGCCCCCCGCCTCGCAGGGAGAAGTTGGAAGCCGCTGGCAAGGTACGCCAGAGCTTTCCAGAGTTCAACCATCGCGTGATGCCGCCGTCAGAGGACGAGGAGGGTGGGTCTGGCAACCCCGCGGGGGGTTTTCACGACCCGCCCGATCCGCATGAGGCACTCGTCAGGCAAGCATGAAATCGGGCTGCTTGCCGATCGCCAGGTTCACCGGACGCCTAAAGTTCCGGTTGGCACAGCCGATGACGGAGAAGTGGAGGTTCGCTTCCGCGGCGCCCCTGGCCGTGGCGGCGTGGACAACAAGCGAGAAGTGAGAGGAACAGCATGACCGAAGCTACCGCCCGCCAGGATGAGCGCCGCCGGCACCCGCGAAGCGAGGTGGTGGCCACGGCGGTCGTCCTCGCGACCAACAAGTACGCCGGCCACTACCTCGTCGAGAACCTGTCCGCCGGTGGCGCGCTGCTCGTGGGCGATGCCGAATTGGAGCCAGGCGAGCGCCTGAAGATGCTCCTGCAACTCCCCGGGCGGAAACCGATCAGCCTGTCCGCCGAGGTCGTCCGTCGGCAGGTCAATGACGCCCAGGAGTGTCTGTTCGCCGTCGCCTTTCGGCATCTTTCGGCGGGGATCGAGGACACGATCCAGCAAGTGGTCCTCGCGACGCTCGAGCGGCTCCACGATGCCTCGCAACCGGAGGTTCTCGTCGTCGACGACTCTCGCGAGGTAGGTACACATCGACTGTCTCCTGTCGCCCTGTGCGCGGCTTTCCCGCGCTCCGACTACTCCGGAGACTCCGCCCCCCGTCCGGGACCTCGCTGGACTGGGCAGTTTGCCGGCGCTCGCTACGCTGGCGCCCGGATCAAGGGGCGCCAGGACGACGTTTGTCGCGCGGAGGGGATCGACCCCGACGCCGTACCATACGGCGTGACTGTCTGCGTGGTTGACCTCGCCGACGTGACGGGCGAGGACGGGGACTACGAGTGGCACGTGCGGAATCCGCGGCGAGTCGAGCCGGTGCCGGTGACCGGCTACGCCGCGGTCTACAACGTTGACGATGAACTGATTCACTACGTCGATGGACGGCACGATGAGGCACCGGCTGTCGAAGCACCCGTCCAGCCCGAGACGCCCCGCCCAAAGCGGCGACGGGCCCGAGGCCCGGCAGCCGAGAAGGTGTTCCCGCTCGGACTCGTGTGCGAGAAAGGCCTCATCTACTACATCAAGCGTGGGGCGGTGTGGGCAGTGCCAAAGAAGAAGCCGGGGAAGCCCAAGGGGAAGCCGCGGATGATCACGGACGCTGGCATCCAGCAGGACGACCGGTTCCTCTACTTCCTGGACCAAGACGGAGACATCTCACGCACCCCCAAGGAACTCGTCCCCGAGCTCTTTGACGAGGACGATGAGCCTCCTGATCGTTTGCAGAGCGAGCAGGAGACTGACGACGCGGACTCCGAGACCGACGAAGACGAGGCGAAACCTTTCCTGGAGCAGAGCGAGGAGGAGCAGGAGGAGTCCGTCTGGGAGTATCTCTTGGGCCGTGGACCGCTGCGGAAGGAAGAGGCCATTCGGATCGCTGCAGCAGCTCTGGGCGCCGACCTGCCGGACCAAGCCGGCGCGAAGGAGGGCAGCCCGATCTGGTGCGGCGTGGACGCCGCCATTGCACGAGCGGTCCGACACGAGCGCTTCGATCGTCCTGCCCGAATGAAGGTCCGAGCTGTGTCCCCGGCCCTCGACACCTACACGTCGAGACTGTGGCAGATGTGCGTGCTCGGAGCGATTTCCGAGGCGCCGATCGACGAGGAAGCCGCCGTGATCGTTGTGGCCTACTGGGCCAGAGAGATGGTGGGACTCGACATGCAGCGCTTCCGGAGCGACGGCAAGGTCGCCGGTGCGATCCGTGAAGTCATCAAGGCGGCGCTTGACGCGAACCTGCTCGAACGTGTGGGCCGCTATCGGCTGCGCCGCACAGCCGCCGGCCTCGAAGCCTTGATCGAGGAGTTTGCCGAGGACGCGGCGTCCGCGTCAGAATTGGAGAGTGCCTCCCCCGCTGAGGTCAGCTCGGATGAGGACCTCGCCGACGGTGACAGTGATGGAGAGGGCGAGAAACCAGCCGTTGACGAGCCCGAGGCTGATGCCACACCAACATCGCCGGTCATGCGCGTGGTGGAGGAGCCGCGGGAACTGTCCGAGGACGAACAACTCCTGGTGATACAGCTACCCGAGAGCTTCGACGATAACGACGCCGGGTGGATGGTAGAGCGCCACCTGGCAATCTCCATCGCCACCCTGCTGCCGCACTTCGCCGACAAGAAGGCGCCCGGGAAGATCTGGCCCATCTTTCTGGCTTCGGGCCGCCCCCACGTCCAAGACCTCAGCCTCTGGGTTGGTGTGCCGCGTGGAATGCCACAGGACTTCGTCGACGTCCTTCGCAAGGGACTTGAGGAGCAGGGCGCCAAGTC
This sequence comes from Deltaproteobacteria bacterium, assembly GCA_016218785.1. Lineage (GTDB taxonomy): Bacteria > Myxococcota_A > Polyangia > JACRCY01 > JACRCY01 > JACRCY01. The sequence goes on along the minus strand of JACRCY010000320.1, from coordinate 5,480 downwards.
ATCGATCGAATTGGACGTCGTCCATGGCAACGGCTTCAGGCCATTGATGGTGTGGACCGACGAGGGCCTGGAGGTACCGCTTGGGAACGACTGCTGCCTGGACGATGCGGCTCTTGCTGCATTCGACGACATAAGCGCCATCATCCGGCGCCCACTGACGTTTGCTCGTCGGTCGAAGGCGGCAAAGGGTGCACAGCTCACGGAATTGCTGTTCGGAGACCCTGACGAGGTAGCCAAGAAGTATGCAACCGACCTCGGCCGCAAGCTGCTACAGGAAACCAAGAGCGGAGCGAGGTTCAGGTTCACGCTCCTCGCGCTCCACCAGCTTGTCAAATTCCCTGACGACTCAATGACTGCCTCGGGCCTGCTGACCCTGGACTGCCCCTATGGGGTCGCCCTCGCGTTCGATTCGGAGCGAATACGCCAACTCCTGGCGCTCATGCCGGAGGACGTCACCTTCAAGCGCCTCCGGCGTCCCACGGACGAGCAAGTGCTCGATCTGGATGCCCCGCTGCCCGTTGGCATGGTGGCCCGCCTGGGGGAGCCCCAAGAGGATGAGAAGGGCCCCGTCGTGCCCTTCATCGTGGAGGAGTTTGTGAAGGCGGAGGAGCGTGCCGAGCTGCGCAGCCTCGACGACGGCATTGGTGCTTGACCACCCACTCCCAGGTCTAGGTAGTCCATGCGGTCCGAGGGGATTCGCCGGCAGGAGCGAACCATGCGGAAGACGCCAAGACCCAAACGTGGAAGCCAGGCCGATGCCACAGGGACGCCCCTAGCGAAACGCTCCACGAGCAAGCGCCGCTCGAAGAAGCTGTTCCTCTCCCTGCCTGAAGGAACCTACTTGCTCTCTAACTCAAGGCCATTTTCGAAAATGGCCGGGAGGTCATCTGCAGCCTCCGTTTGATTTTCGGAAATGACCGGCAGGTCGTTGAGAGCCTCCGGTCGATTTTCGAAAATGGCCCGGAGGTCGTTGGCAGCTTCCGGTCGATTTTCGAAAATGGCCCGGAGGTCGTTTGGAGCCTCCCAGCGATTTTCGAAAATGGGCGGTGGGCTCTTGCTGACCCGAGTTTGTACTTGCGCGTACAGTTTCCGGTTCGTGGCAACGTTCAAAGCCTGTCCACTGTTCGGCGCCAAGCCGTGAACGACCCTTTGAGGCGATCCTTCTCGGTATTGATGGCCGGTGGATGGCGGCGACTGCGGGATCGGTAGTTCTGCCCCGCGAACAATCGGGCCGGCCACAGAGCTTCCGCGTGGATCAGGCAGGCGGCGGCGGGGCACCCGGTGTCGGCGGAGTGGCCGGTGCCGGCGCCGCCGGCGCCGCCGGCCGCGCCTTCCGGGGCCGGCCCTTGCGGCCCATGGCCCAGAGCGAGGGGTAGAGCGTGGCGCTGTCCTCGTGCCGCTCGAGCCACCGCCCGGTCCCGGCGACCTCGCCGTACACCTGCAGGAGCAGGGTCCAGGCGCGGGTCAGTAGCTCGCGCTGTCGCTGCTCCTCGGCGCTGCGGCCGGCGGTCCGCGCATCGAGCATCTTGCGCCACACCTCGTCGGCCTGGTCGGCGTCGGCCGCGCTGTAGAAGGCGGTGTCGATCGCCAGGCGGTCCTGGTACTCGCGGTAGAGGCGGGCCAGGCGGGCGAGGCAAGCGCAAACTGCACGGCGGTACCAGCTCGGCGCGGGCCATGCGATCCTCGCCCGCCGTGCCGCGGCGCGCGTGAAGGGGGGCTCATCCGCTGCGCCTCTCCGAACGTGTCTCTCCGCCGTCAGTCGTCGAGCGAGGCGGTGAGTCGACCGGGACGAGTCCGCGCTCCGCGAGCGCCTGCTGGTTCGAGACGTGGACCCAGCCCCGGCGGCGGCGGCGCCCGTTCGCGCACTCAGCGCCAGACGGCCGCCACGGCGGTGGCCGGGTTGCCCCAGCCGCCGAGGGCGCGGCCGATGAAGCTGATGAGGGGCGCCCAGTAGAGGCCCAGCACCACCGTGACGACGGCGAGGACGCCCAAGGACCAGGCGTGCAGCGGCGCCAGGGTCACGCGCGCCGCCCCGGCGGCGGGCTGCTCGAGGTACATGGCCTTGAGGACGCGCGCGTAGTAGTAGAGCGAGATGGCGCTGTTGACCACGCCGACGATGGCGAGGATGACGTAGAAGGGCCCGCCCTTCTCGAGCACCGCCGCGAACAGGTAGAACTTGCCGATGAAGCCGGCCATCGGCGGGATGCCGGTGAGCGAGAAGAGGAAGATGCCCATCACCACCGCGGCGAAGGGGGCGCGGTAGCCTAAGGCCCGGTAGTCCTCGAGGGTCTCGCCCAGGCCGGCCTCGGCGATGGCGATGACCACGAGGAACGCGCCGACGTTCATGACGAGGTAGATGGCGAGGTAGAACATCACCGCCTGGACGCCGGCCTGGGTGCCGGTGGTGACGCCCATGAGCAGGTAGCCGGCGTGGGCGATGGAGGAGTAGGCCAGCAGGCGCTTGAGGTTGCTCTGCGCGATGGCCACCAGGTTGCCGACGGTCATCGTCAGGATCGCCATGACGCCCAAGAAAGCGGCGAAGTACGAGCCAGCGGCGTACCCGGTGGGCCCCAGGTCGGGGGCCACGCCCATGACGAAGCGGATGAGCAGCGCGAAGCCGGCCGCCTTGGGCCCGACCGAGAGGAACGCGGTCACCGGGGTGGGCGCGCCCTCGTAGACGTCGGGGCACCACATGTGGAACGGGACCGCGGCCACCTTGTAGCCGAACCCCGTCATGACCATGGCCACGGCCACGAAGCCGATCGGCGAGGCGCCTGCCGCGCCGATGGCGGTGCGGAGGCCCGTGAGCGAGGTGCTGCCGGCGAGGCCGTAGAGGAGCGACATGCCGTAGAGCATCACGCCCGAGGCCACGCCGCCGTAGATGGCGTACTTCAGCGCCGCCTCGGACGACTTGAGGTCGCGGCGGCGGAAGCCGCTGAGCACGTACGACAGCAGGCTCACGAGCTCGAGCGACATGTAGGCCATGACCAGATCGGTGGCCGCCGCCATCAGGTTCATGCCGAGCGTGATGCCGAGGACCAGCGCGTAGAACTCGCCGGCGTCGGCGTCGCGGCGGGTGTAGTCGATGGCGTCCTTGGAGCGCAGCGCCGTGACCGCGATGACCGCGGAGCAGAGCGCGAAGAGGTACTTGAAGAAGTCGGCGTAGGGATCGCGCGCCACCATCGCCCCGAAGAGGCCGCCCGCGCGCCCGGCGGTGACGATGGTCGCGACGACCACCGCGGCGAGCGTCGCGAGCGTGATGGTGGCCGCGAGCGCCCGCGACGCGCCCCGCGCCACGAGGTCGACGACCAGGAGCAGGCAGAGCCCGAGCACGAGCACGCTCTCGGGCCAGAAGAGGAACAGAGACGCAACGTTCTCAAACATTGGTCGCTCGCGGCCTGGCGGCCCGCCTCATGGCAGCAACGCCAGGGTGGCGGCGCCCGCCCCCTCCTGCACGGCCCGCACCAGGTCGCCCATCCCGGTCTCGATGAGCTGGAGCATCGGGTTGGGGTAGAAGCCCAGGATGAGCACGATGACCGCGAGCGGCACCAGCGTGAGGATCTCGCGGGTGTTGATGTCGTTGCCGACCAGCGGGTAGTGCGCGCCCGCGCCCCACTTCTGGTCGTCGAACTGGCCGAGGTGGATGCGCTGGATGGTCCACAGGTGGTAGCCGGCGGTGATGATGACGCCGGTGGCGGAGAGCACCACCATCACCTTGAAGATCGGGAAGGCGCCGAGGAAGACCAGGATCTCGCTGATGAAGCCCGAGAGCCCGGGGAGCCCGAGGCTGGCCATGAAGGCGAAGCTGAAGAAGGCCGCGTAGACCGGCATCTTCGAGGCCAGGCCGCCGAACTCGTCCACGCCGCGGGTGTGGGCGCGGTCGTAGATCACGCCGACCAGGATGAACAGCATGCTGGTGATGGTGCCGTGGTTGAACATCTGGAACATGGCGCCGGTCATGCCCGTCTGGGTGAAGGCCGCCATGCCCAGCAGGCAGTAGCCCATGTGCGACACCGACGAGTAGGCGACCAGCTTCTTCAGGTCCTTCTGGGCCATGGCGCAGAAGGCGCCGTAGAGGATGTTGATCACGCCGAAGACCGCCATGGCGGTCGCCGCCCAGCGCGTGGCCTCGGGGAGGATGGGGAAGTTGATGCGCATGATGCCGTAGGTGCCCATCTTCAGGAGCACGCCGGCGAGGATGACCGAGATGGCGGTGGGCGCCTCGACGTGGGCGTCGGGGAGCCAGGTGTGGAACGGGAACATCGGGATCTTGATGGCGAACCCGATGAAGAGCGCGATCCAGATGAGGTGCGTGAACTTGACGCCGAGGAGGAGCGGCGCGCCGCCGAAGGCGGCGACGTTCTGTGGCGCCGAGAGCTTGAGCAGGTCGAAGGTGTGCTGCGCGGGCGTCCCGTCGGCGAGCAGGGTCGGCACCGAGGTGTAGTAGAGGGCGATGATGGCCAGCAGCATCAGCACCGAGCCGGCCAGGGTGTAGAGGAAGAACTTGATCGCCGCGTACTCCTTGCGCGGCCCGCCCCAGATGCCGATGAGGAAGTACATCGGCAGCAGCATCACTTCCCAGAAGACGTAGAAGAGGAAGAAGTCGAGCGCGGCGAACACGCCCATCATGCCGATCTCGAGGAGCAGGAACATCGCGAAGTACCCCTTCAGGTGCTTGTTGATGCCCCAGCTCGCGCCCACGGCCACCAGGCTCACGAGCGCGGTCAGGATGAGCATGGAGACCGAGACGCCGTCGGCGCCGAAGAAGAACTCGATGTTGAAGCCGCGGACCCAGACGAAGTGCTGCACGAATTGCAGGCCGTGGGCCGCGCGGTCGTAGTGGACGTAGAGGTAGAGCGCGATGACGGCCGGCACGGCGGCGGCGGCGAGCGCGATCCACTTGATCAGGTGCTCGTAGCCTTTCGGCACGAGCAGCAGGATGAGGATGCCGATGAGCGGCGCGAACACCATCCACACGAGCAGGTTGGAGGGGTTGGCGCGCAGCGCGGCGCCGGCCACGTGCTCGCCGGCCTCGTCCTGGCGCTGCAGGGTGTCGTCGGAGAGCGCCTGCAGCGCCCCGAAGGACTGCGGGAGCGCGCCTTGCCGGTAGGCGACGCGGACCTCGATCGCCTGGTGGGGCTGGAGCGTCTGGTTGGGCGGGACCTCGGTGATGGTGAAGGCCTGCTCCCGCGCGGCCGCGACGCGCACCTCCTTGACGGTGAGGGGCGCGGTGCCGCGGTTGACCACGCGGATCACCTGGTCGCCGGCCTGCCCCTCGAACGTGAGGCTGGCGGGCTCGAAGACCAGCGCGGGCCGCGGCACGTCCTTGGGAACCGCGGCGCTGACCGGGCGCGTCGTGCGGCCGCCGGGGCCGGGCATGCCGGGCTGGCGGGCGCCGCCGGGGCCGGGCATGCCGGGGCGGCGCATGCCGCCGGGGCCGGGCATGCCGGGCTGGCGGGCGCCGGGGCCGGGCATGCCGG
>JACRCY010000319.1 GCA_016218785.1 Deltaproteobacteria bacterium | reverse complement strand
GGCCCGGCCGCGGCCGGACGCGCGGCACGAGGCGCCGGCCCGTGGCCGGACGCCGCGGCCCGGTGCCGGACGCCGCGGCCGCAGAAGCTCTGGGGGCGGCCCGGCGCTGGCCGCCAGGGCCCGTGGTCCGGCCGCGGCCGCGGTGGTATGATCGATGACGATGAAGGCGAGGGAGCGCGTGCCCGCGACCTACGAGGATCTGCTCCAGGTCCCGGACCACATGATCGCCGAGATCCTCGACGGCGACCTGGAGGTCAGCCCGCGGCCGGCGATGCGGCACGCCTGGAACGCGACGACCATGACCGCCGACCTGTTCTCCCGCTTCGGCGGCCCTCCGGACGGCCCGGGCGCGCCGGGCGGCTGGTGGATCGTGTTCGAGCCGGAGCTCCACCTGGGGGTCGACGTGGTCGTGCCCGACCTGGCGGCCTGGCGGCGCGCGCGCCTGCCCGAGCTGCCGGACGTCGCCTTCGTGACGCTCGCCCCCGACTGGGTCTGCGAGGTGCTGTCACGCGGCAAGGAGCGCGCAGTGCGCGTGAAGAAGATGCCGATCTACGCGCGCGAGGGCGTCGCCAACGCGTGGCTCGCGGACCCCATCGAGAAGCTGCTCGAGGTCATGCGGCTGGAGGCGGGACGGTGGGTGCTCGTCGGCGCGCACGCCGGGGACGAGCGCGTGCGCGCCGAGCCCTTCGATGCGGTGGAGCTGGATATCGGGCGCTGGTGGATGCCCTGAACCGCGGCGTCGGCGGCGCGACGGGAGCCACGGGGCCGCAAGGCGCCCTCGGCCCCACCGGACCGCAGGGTGCGACCGGCTGACTACGCGCTCGTCCACGGCCCGCTCCTCACGTCCCTGATCCAAGAGTATCACCGAGCCGATGGGGGGGCAAAGCTACGGCAGCTCCACCCGGGGGGGCGGGCCAAGAACCCGGGGACCTGGAGTCCGCTCGCGCCGCCCGTCGCGCTGGTGCCCTTGCCGCGGCGCGGCGCCCGTGGCACCATCGGTTCATGGTTCGCATCGCCCTTCACGAGGGGCCCGAGGGCTGCCTCCACCTCCCGCAGGGCGTGGTGCGATTCCCGCTCGAGATCCTGGCGCCGCCCGGGTTCCGGCCCGAGGACCCCGCCACCTGGCCCCAGGCGGCGGGCCGCCTGGAGCTCGTCGACGGGAGGATCCTCTACCTGCCGCCGTGCGGAGACGTGCAGCAGATCGTGGGTGTCGGCGTCATCGGGCTCCTCTACGAGTGGGTCCGCACCCACCCCGAATTCGTCGTGGGTGGGAACGAAGCCGGCATCATGTTCGGGGCGGACGTCCGGGCCGCCGACGCCGCCGTGTGGCGGCGCGCCGACACGGGTCCGCTCACGGGCGGCTTCCGGCGGACGCCGCCCGTGCTCGCCGTCGAGGTCGCGGGTCGCGACGAGGGTGAGGAGGTCCTCGGGCTCAAGGCGCGCTGGTACCTGCAGCGTGGGGTCGACGTGGTGTGGGTGGTCCTGCCGGCGACCCGGGAGGTGGTGGTGATCGACCGCCAGGGCGAGCTCCGTTGCCGGAGGGACGGCCGGCTGCCCGGCCGCGCCTCGCTCCCCGACCTCACGGTCGCCGTCGAGGATCTGTTCCTGCAGCTCGATCCGGCCGCGTGAGGATGGCGCCGAAGAGACGGCATTCATGATCGGCACCGTCCTGGATGGCCGCTACCGGATCCTGCAAAAACTCGGCGCAGGGGGCATGGGCGAGGTCTACCTCGCCGAGCACCTGGGTCTGGGGCGCAAGGAGGCGCTCAAGATCCTGCAGGCCTCGCTCGCCTCCGAGCGCGAGTTCGTCTCCCGGTTCCGGCGCGAGGCGCGCGCGACCAACCGCGTCCAGCACCCCAACATCATCGGGGTCTACGACTTCGGGCAGCTCCCGGACGGCCGCTTCTACCTGACCATGGAGTACGCCCACGGGGAGCGGCTCGACGCGCTCCTCCGGCGCCTGGGCACCCTGCCGGTCTCGCGCACCTTGGGCATCCTCGTGCAGCTCGGCGAGGCGGTCCAGCACGCGCACGGCGCGGGCGTGGTGCACCGCGACCTCAAGCCGGAGAACATGATCCTCGTCGAAGTCCGCGGCCGCGCCGACTTCCTCAAGGTGCTCGACTTCGGCATCGCCAAGATCGTGGCCCCGGACCACGCCGAGAGCATGCTGCTCACCCGCAAGGGGCAGATGTTCGGCACGCCGCTGTACATGGCGCCCGAGCAGGCCGCCGGCCTCGGCGCGGACCCGCGCAGCGACCTCTACTCCATCGGCTGCATCGCGTTCGAGCTGCTCGTGGGCGAGCCGCCCTTCCTCGGCCGCCTCGTGGAGCTGATCCTGGCACACAAGACCAAGGCCCCGGAGCGGCCCAGCACGCGGCGGCCCGAAGGCGCCATCCCGCCCGAGCTGGACGCGATCGTCCTGCGCTGCCTGGCCAAGGACTTGAACCAGCGCTTCCAGACGGCCGGCGAGCTCCTGGCGGCCCTGCAGCAGGTGCCGGGCTGCCCCGGCCGCAAGACCCCGACCGACAGCCCCGGCCGCCGCAGTCAACCGCCGCGTCCTTCGGACTTCGCCCAGGAGCCGGAGACCGAGCCCGGCGGCGTGCGCGAGCTCCTGGCGCTCGCGGCGACGTCGGCGGGTGAAGCTCCGCCGCCGCCGCGGCTCTCTGGCGAGGAGGCCCGGGAGGAGCTGCGCGCCGCGCTGCGCGAGGCGGCCGAGAGCCTGCTCACCCTCGGCGCCAACGCCCCGGGTCTCCTCGGGCCCGGGGCCGAGCTGCGCGACGCCGAGGAGCGCGCGGCCGGCGACGGCGCGGAGCTGGAGGCGCTGGACGGGCGCATGGCGGACGTCGACCAGGCCGCGCGCGCCCGCGAGGCCGCGCTGCGCGCGGCGATCGCGGACCTCAGGTTCGTGGTGTCGCAGGCCCGGGAAGACGAGGCGACCATGGACGGCAGCGTGACCGCCCAGATCCGCGAGCTGGAGGCGCGCCTCGGGCGCCTCTCGGCCGAGCATGAGCGCGCGATCGGTGCGCTCGGTGATCGGGCCGTCGCCCTGGCCGCGGCCCGGGCCGACGCCGACGAGGAGCTCGACGGCCTCTACGCCGCGCTCGCGCGGCACGTGGACCGGCTGGCGCCGCAGTTCTGGGGAGACAGCGGGCTCCTGCAGCTCGTCAGGCGCGTGCACGGGGCCCGAGCGGCGCTCGCCGCGGCGCCCCCGGACTTGCCGTGACGATCCTCGGGCCGGAAACAGCGTCGACTACGCTCATGAAGTTCGCCGTGATCCTGCCCGATGGCGCGCACGACGAGCCGCTCCCCGCGCTCGGCGGCCTCACCCCCCTCGAGGTCGCCAACGTCCCCCACCTGGACTGGGTGGCCCGGCATGGCCGCCTCGGCCGCGCCGTGACCATCCCGACGGGCTTCACCCCGGGGACCGACGTCGGCACCCTCACGCTCCTCGGCTTCGACCCGCACCTCTACTACACCGGGCGCGCGCCGCTCGAGGCCGCGGCCAAGGGGCTCCGGGTCCGCGCCGACCAGCTCATCTTCCGCTGCAACTTCGTCCATGTCGCCGACGGGCGCATGACCGATTTCACGGCCGGGCACATCGAGCCGGCGCACGCGAACCGGCTGGTGCAGTCGCTGAACGAGGCGCTCGGCGTGGACGGCTGCGAGTTCCACGCCGGCGTCTCCTACCGCAACCTCCTGCTCCTCGGCCACGCCGGGGAGATCAAGGTCAAGTGCCAGCCGCCGCACGACGTCCCCGACCAGCCGGTCGCGGACCACTGGCCCGTAGGGGCCGGCGCCGAGCGGGTGATGCAGATCATGGAGCGCGCGGCCCGGGTGCTCGCCGACCACCCCGTCAACCGCGAGCGCGTGGCCGCCGGGCATCACCCGGCGACCAACATCTGGCTGTGGGGGCAGGGGCGCCCGACGCAGCTCGAGCCGTTCAGCGAGCGCCACGGCCTGCGCGGGGCGGTCATCACCGCCGTGGACCTCATCCGCGGCATGGCGGTGTGCACGGGCATGGACCTCATCGAGGTGCCCGGCGCGACGGGTTACATCGACACCGACTACGACGCCAAGGGGCGCGCCGCGGTGCGCGCGCTCGACGACTACGACATCGTCTTCGTGCACGTCGAGGCCGCGGACGAGGCCGGCCACCTGGGTGACGCCAGGGAGAAGGTGAAGGCGCTCGAGCGCATCGACGAGGCGGTGGTCGGACCGGTCCTGGAGGCGCTGCGGCGCCGGCCGGAGTGGCGCATCCTGGTGGCGGCCGACCACCCGACGCCGGCGAGCACGAGGGCGCACTCGGCCGTGCCGCCGCTCTTCGCCTTCGCCGGGACCGGAGTCGAGGCCGTGGAGCGCCGCCCCTTCACCGAGAAGGACGCGGCCGGCGGGATCTTCCTCGATCCCGGTCACCCCATCATGCGCACCTTCCTGGGGCAGTAGGAATCGGTCATGCCGCCGCGGACAGCACTCTGCTCGCTGCTGCTGACTGCGACCGCCTGCGGCGAGTCGGGCACTCCAGCGCGGCGGGCCGACGAGTCGGTGCGGCCGCTCGCCCCCGGGCCCAGCCGCTAGCGTGGCCTCGAGTGGACGCCTCCGACCCGACGCCAGAAGCCAGCGCGGCGGCCCCCGCCGGGACCCCCGCCGTCGGCCCGGGAGCGGGCGTGGTCCGGCTCGTGGGCGCGGGCCTCGGCGTGCTCGTCGCGGCGCTCTTCGTCCAGCACGCGTTCGTCTGTGACGACGCCTACGTCACCTACCGCGTCCTCGACAACTTCGTCGGCGGCTACGGCCTGCGCTGGAACGTCCACGAGCGGGTCCAGGCCTACACCCATCCGCTGTGGCTCTTCGTCAGCCTGCCGGCCTTCGAGATCGTCCGCGAGCCGTTCAAGGCGGCCATCGCCACCTCGCTCCTGGTCAACCTGGTCCTCGGGGCGCTGCTGTGGCGCCAGGCTCGGGATCGCCTCGCGGCCTTCTGCCTGGCGGTCGTGGTCCCGCTGGTGCTCTCGCGCTCCTTCCTGGACTACGCCTGCTCGGGCCTGGAGAACCCGCTCACCCACGTCCTCCTCGTGGGCTTCTGGCTGCTCCTCCGGCGCGCGGGGCCGTGCGACCAGGGGCGCCTCCTGCGCCTCACGCTGCTGGCCGCGCTCGGGGCGGTGAACCGCCTCGATACGGTCCTCCTCTTCGGTCCGGGGCTGCTCTACGCCTATTGCTCGCCCCGGCCCTGGTCGCTCCGCCGCGTGGGCGTGGTCCTGCTCGGGAGCCTGCCGCTCTGCGCCTGGCTCCTCTGGAGCCTCTTCTACTATGGCTTCGCGCTCCCCAACACCTACTACGCCAAGCTCCAGACCGGCATCGCGGCGGGCGACCTCTGGCGCCAGGGGCTCGCCTACCTCCTCGACCTCGCGAGCCGCGATCCGTTCGGGGCCGTGCTCGTGGTCGCCGGCGGCCTCGGCGCCGGTCATGCCCTGCTCCGTGCTGCTCACGCCCGCTACCGGGGGCTCACGGAGGCGGACGGTCGGGCGCGACTCGGGACGCTGGGGGCGGGCGGGCTGCTCTACTCGCTCTACGTGATCTCGGTCGGCGGGGACTTCATGGCCGGGCGTCTGTGGACCCCGGCCATCCTCGTCGGGGCGCTCGCGCTCCAGGAGGTCGTGGCGCGCGTGCTGCGGGCCGGGCCCCGGGGCCGCTACTGCGCGGCCGCCGCGGCGTTCCTCGCCGCGGCCTGGTCCATCTACGCCGGAACGCCTGCTCTCCGGAGGGTGCCGGTGTGGGCCGAGAGCGGGATCGTCGACGAGCGCGTCTACTACGAGGAGACCAACTCGCTCCGCGGCTACCTGCGCGGGGGCGGGCCGGAGCAGCACCGCTTCGCCGTCAACGGCGCGGGCGCCCGGGAGGAGGCCAGGCGCGCCGGGCACCGCACGGCCTACATGGTGACGGCCATCGGCATGGCCGGCTACTACGCCGGCCCCGACGTGATGCTGCTCGACCAGCTGGCGCTCACCGACCCGCTCCTGGCCCGTCTGCCCGTCCCCTACCCCAAGTGGTGGCGCATCGGTCACTTCGGGCGCGAGTTCCCCGTCGGCTACCTCGACGCGCAGGCCTCCGGCGACCTGCGCGGGATGCACCCCGAGCTGGCGGCCTACTTCCGCGCGCTCCGGCTCGTCGTCGCCGGCGATCTCTGCGACGGGGCGCGGCTGCGCGCGGTGTGGGACTTCAACCTCGGCCGGTACGAGGGGCACCGGCGGCGCTACCTGGCGTCGCCGCGGAGCCCCTGAGCTGCACCTACCGCGCGGGTGCGGGCGGCGGGGCGGGCGGACGCCGCACCTCGCGGTGGGGGGCGTGCTCTCGGCTAGCGATTGAGCAGGTTCAGCACGACCAGGACCACGAACAGGAGCAGGGCAGCGCCGAGCACCACACGACTGGTCGGCCGCCGCTATTTCACCTGGTCGAGCGCCTGGTCGATGTCCCGGATGACGTCGTCGGGGTGCTCGGCGCCCACGCACAGTCGCACCATGTTCATCGGGATGTGGGCCAGCTTGCGCCCTTCTTCGCCCTGCTGCAGGTGCGTGGAGATGCCGGGGATGGTGGCCACGCTCTTGATGCGTCCGAGATCGGTGGCGCGCCAGATGCGCTGCAGCTTGTCGAAGAAGAGGCGCGCCTTCTCCGGGCCCCCCTTCACGCAGAACGACATCAGGTGGCCGTAGCGGTTCACTGGCTTGTCGTACTGCTCGTCGTGCTCGGCGTCGACGAGCCACATGTACTTGCTCGCCAGCTCGTGGAGCGGGTGATCCTTCAGCCCGAGGTACTCGACCCGCTCGACGCGCTTGTCCCGCTGGAGGTGCTCGGCGACCTTCATGGTGCTGCGGCTCATGAGGTCCATCTTCGAGCGCAGCGTGCGCATGTCGTTGAGCGACAGGATCGCCTGCATCGGGTGCAGGTTGGGGCCGAAGTCGCGGTTCGGCAGGTACTTGATGTAGAGGCTGAAGTCGTTCTTGAGGTCGTCGTTGGGGACGCTGGTGACGAGCCCCTTGCGCGCGATCACGGCGCCGGCGACGCCGAAGCCGCTCGAGGTGAGCGTCTTGGTCGCCGAGTGGACCACGATGTCGGCCCCGTGGCAGATGGGGCGCAGCAGCGCGGGTGTGGCCACGGTGCTGTCGACGATGAGGGGCAGGCTGTGGGAGTGCGCCAGGTCCGCCACCAGCTTGATGTCGAAGAAGCCCTGGCCCGGGTTCGAGGGCAGCTCGCCGTAGAGGAAGCGGGTGTTCTTGTCGATCTTCGACGCCCACTCGTCGATGTTGCTCGAGTCCTCGACCCAGCGGCACTCGATGCCGCGCTCCTCGGCGAGGCGGACGTTGAACTGCTGGAAGGTGCCGCCGTAGCACTGGGCCGTGGCCACGAAGTTGCGTGGCTCGTGCACGTGGTGGCTCGTGTGCACCAGGAACGGTTGCACCGCGGTCATGATCGCGGCCATTCCCGACGAGGTCGAGCAGCAGGCGGTCTCGCCGTCGAAGCCGTACCCCTCGAGCAGCGCGAGCGTCCACTCGTAGTAGTAGGTCGACGGGTTGGCGATGCGCGAGTAGCACCACGTGGGGATGAGGTAGGCGAGCGCTGCGGCCATCTCGTCCGAGTCGCGGTAGGCCTGCGAGGTGCTCATGAAGACGGGCTCGATGATCGCGCCCTGGTAGTCCTCGATGGCGTCCTCGACCGTGTAGAGGCCGTGCACCGCGATGGTGTCGAAGCGCATCTTCTTGACCACGTCGCGGATGTACTGGCCGCGGCGGGCGAGGTACGCGTTGTTCCGGTCGATGTACCGCTGCATGCCGGGGGTGATGACGACGTCGGGGCTCCTGGCCATGGCGTGGGCTCCCTGTTGCGGCGTGGCGCTCTGCCTGCGGCGCACCATACACCACGCGCCGCGGGCCAATCAATCCGCGAGCCCGCGCCGCCCTCGCCTGCCCCACCGTCGGTGGGACGATGCCTTGCGTGGCCGCGCGGCACGGTATAGTGTGGCGCCGCCATGGACCCGGAGCCCATCCGCTACTACAGCACCAACCACGGCGTCGAGCCGGTCACCCTGCGCGAGGCGCTGCTCTTCGGCCAGGCCGCCGACCGCGGCCTGTTCATGCCCGAGCGGCTGCCGACGCTCACCGCGGCCGACCTCGCGGGCCTGGCGTCGCGCACGTACCCCCAGGTGGCATTCGAGGTGCTGCGGCGCTTCACGGCCGGCATGGTGGACGACGCGTGCCTCGAGGCGCTGTGCCACGACGCCTACTCCTACGACGTCCCCCTGGAGAAGGTCGCGGGAGGCCCCACGCGGCTCTACCTGATGCGCCTCGACCAGGGGCCGACCGCCTCCTTCAAGGACTTCGCGGCGCGCATGATGGCCCGCTGGATGGGGCACATCCTCGCCGGCGACCCGCAGGAGCTGGTCATCCTCACGGCCACCTCCGGCGACACCGGCAGCGCCGTGGCGCACGCCTACTACGGGGTCCCCGGCATCCGGATCGTCGTCCTCTTCCCCCTGGAGGAAGTCTCGAACCGGCAGCGCAAGCAGATGACGACCCTGGGGAAGAACGTCACCACCCATGGCGTCGACGGCAAGTTCGACGACTGCCAGGCGCTGGTCAAGCGCGCCTTCGCCGACCCGGCCCTCTCCAGCATCCGGCTCTCCTCGGCCAACTCGATCAACATCGGCCGGCTGCTCCCGCAGGCCGTCTACTACGTCTACGCCTACACGCGCCTGGCCCGCGGGGGCGAGCCCGTCGTCTTCTCCGTGCCGTCGGGCAACTTCGGCGACCTGATGGGCTCGGTGCTGGCCCTGCGCATGGGCCTCCCCATCTCCCGCATCCTCATCGCGACGAACTCGAACGACGAGGTACCGAAGTTCCTGGAGACGGGCCGCTACGACAAGATCGTCCCGTCCCGCGTCTGCCTCTCCAACGCGATGAACGTCGGCCACCCGTCGAACCTGGCGCGGCTGGTCGACGTCTACGGCGGCCAGATGGACGAGACGGGCGACCTGAAGCGCGCGCCCGACCTGACGGCGATGCGGCGCGACCTCTGGTCCGTCAGCATCGACGACGCGCAGACCCGCGCGACCATCAAGCAGGCGTACGAGCGGCACCGCGTGGTGCTCGAGCCGCACGGCGCCGTGGGTCTTGCCGGCCTGTGGCGCTACCTCGAGGCGCACCCCGACGCGGCCAGACAGCTCCTGGTGTCGGTCGAGACCGCGCACCCGGCCAAGTTCCCCGAGGAGATCCAGGCGCTGCTCGGGCTCGACCCGCCCGTGCCGCCCGCCCTCGCCGGCCTCGAGGACAAGCCCGAGCACTACGACCGGCTGACCACCCACTACGAGCCCTTCCGCGACCTGCTGCTGCGCGACTTCGGGGGACGATAGCCGGGGACTCGTCGCCAGCCCGTTGCCGGTCGCGAGGCGGCGCTTGCGCGGGGAGTCCACGTGTCTTGCCATGGAGGCAAGATGCCCGAGGAAACCAGGCTGACGAGCAAGGGGCAGGTGGTGATCCCGAAGAAGGTCCGCGAGCGGCTGAGATGGCGGCCCGGCACTCGGCTGCAGGTTCACGCCCTTCCCGGTGGCGCAGTGGAACTCCGCCAGGCGGAGCCGGAACAGCGGGAGGTCGGCCTCCGGCTCGGGCTGTAGCCGCGGCGGCCCACGGCACGATCCGACCCCTTTGGTCAGTTCGCAATTGTGCTATCCCCTGACGAGCATTGACG
>JACRCY010000307.1 GCA_016218785.1 Deltaproteobacteria bacterium | reverse complement strand
GTCGAGCGTCTGCTCCTTCAGCTCCGCCCGCTCCTTCTCGAGGAGCACGCGGCGCGAGAGCACGATGTTGCCGCGCTTCTTGTTGAACTTGATGACCTTGAACTTGTAGGTCTTGCCGATGAACGCGTCGAGGTTCCGCACTGGCCTGAGGTCCACCTGCGAGCCCGGCAGGAAGGCCTTCACGCCGCCGCGGATGGTGACCGAGAGGCCGCCCTTCACGCGCTGGCTGATGGTCCCCTCGATGAGCTCGTCGCGCTCGCACGCGGCCGAGATCTCGTCCCACACCATGAGACGGTCGGCCTTCTCCTTCGACAGGACACACAGGCCGAACTCGTTCTCGCGGCTCTCCAGCAGCACCTCGACCGGATCGCCTTCCTTCACGGAGACCTGGCCGTCGGTGCCGACGAACTCCTCGATCGGGATCTGTCCTTCGGACTTGTACCCGATGTCGACGACCACGTAGTCCTTGGCGACCGCGATCACGGTGCCGCGGACGATGTCGCCTTCCTTGACGTCTTCGTGCTTGAGGCTCTCCTCGAAGAGCGCGGCGAAGCTCTCCTCACTGGCTCCGCCGGTCGTGCTGTTCGCTTCGACGTCCATGTGCGTTTGAAACTCCCTTCCATCGCTTCGCGTATTTAGCCACCCTGCGCATCGGCTGCGCCGGGGCAACTAGCTGAAATTACAAACACTACCGCCCTTCCGCGGGGCAGGCGTCGAACCTTAGACGCCTCATTCGGGTTTGTCAATCTCATTCGCCGCGGCAGTGCCGACGGACGATCGCCTCCATGCGCGCGACCACCTCGTCGGGGCCGAGCGCGCTCGAATCGATCTCCAGGGCGTCCTCGGCCTGGCACAAGGGGGCGGTGGCGCGGGTCGAGTCGCGACGGTCGCGCTCGACCTGGTCCTGCAGCACCTCCGCGAAGGCCACCTCGTGGCCCGCGGCGCGCAGCTCGTCGAACCGCCGCCGGGCCCGGACCTCGGGGCTCGCCGAGAGGAAGAACTTGGCCTCCGCCCGGGGGAAGACCACGCTGCCGACGTCGCGCCCCTCGGCCACGACCCCCCCGGCCGCGGCCAGGCGGCGTTGCAGGTCGAGCAACGCGGCCCGCACCGCCGGGTGGCGCGAGACCCTCGAGGCGCCCTCGTTCATGTCGGGGGTCCGGATCTCCGCGCTGACCTCGCGCGCCCCGAGGAACACGCGGTTCACGTCCCCCTCGAACGCGAAGCGCACCTCGAGCCCGCCGGCCACGCCCGCGAGCCCCGCCTCGTCGTCCCAGGAGACGCCGCGCTCGCGGGCGATCAGCGCCACCGCGCGGTAGATGGCGCCCGTGTCGAGCATCGTGTACCCGAGCCGCTGCGCCAGCCGCCGGGCGGCCGTCGACTTGCCCGACCCGGCGGGTCCGTCGATGGCGACAACCAGGCGCTTGGGTGTCGACATGCGCCGCGTAGGTAACGCGATGTCGGCCCGGCGTCAAGCCCGTGCCGCGCCGGCCGCCGCCTCAGCGCTGCCGGCGGCGGACGGCCAGCCCGAGTGCCGCGAGGAGGGCCAGCCCCGGCGCTCCTGCTCCGGATGCCTGGCAGCCGCAGAGCGTCGCTACGTTCCCCGGGCGCCACAGGCCGGCATCAGCGTCGTGGCTCGCGTCGTCGCTCGCAGGCCCGCCGTCGTCAATCGTGCCACCATCGTCAGTCGCGCCGCCGTCGTCCGTCGACCCGCCGTCATCCGTCGATCCGCCGTCGCCCACGCCGCCGTCGGTGGCCGGCTCGCAGTCGGGCGAAGGTGCCGGGTACGCGCAGCTCACCGGGTTCGTCCCGTCGCAGGTGCCTTCGCACGTTCCCACGGCCGAGCACGGTGTCCGGTTGCCACGCGGGTCGCCGGTGATTGCCGTGCACGTGCCCTCGCTGCCGGGCACGTCGCAGGCCTGGCACTGCCAGACGCACGACGTATCGCAACAGACACCGTCCACGCAGTGCTGGCTGGCGCACTCGGCAGCCGAGGCGCAGGGTTCACCCGAGCCCGCGACCGACACCAACTGCGCCTTCCACAGGTCGCCGAGCGGGCCGGGGCCCACGCCGCCGAACAGCAGCGCGCCGTCGGTCACGGACGCCATGGCCGCATCCATTCGGCGTAGCGGTCCTCCCGTCGACACGTGCCTGCTCCAATCGGTTCCGTCCCACACCCACGCAACGGTCACGGCAAACGAAGCGCCGCTGTCCTCCCCCATCATCACGACGACGTCGCCCACCGAGGCCATCGCGACCGAGGTCATGGGCGGCGGGCTCGTAGTCGGGGAACGCAGGAGCCAATCGTCTCCGTCCCATTCCCATGTGTCGGCGACGGCCTCACTGTGCTCATCCCAGCCACCGAAGAGCACCACCCGGCTGCCGCGGGTCGCCATCGCGTGCGCGCTTCGGGCTGGCGGACGCGTCGAGGGGAAGCGCTCGGTCCAGGTCGTGCCGTCCCACTCCCAGGTGTCGTCGCACAGGGCGGGGCCGTAGGGATTGCCACCGAACAGGACCACGCGCGCACCGAGGCTCGCCATTGCGTGGCTCGTTCGCGGTGGAGGCGCGGCGATCGGCTGCCGCTCCTGCCACGCTTGACCGTTCCACTCCCACGTGTCGCCGAGTAGGTTGTCGTCCGCATCGTGACCGCCGAAGAGCACGGCAGTGCCGCCCAGCGCGGCTATCGCGTGGCCGCCGCGCGCCGGCGGCTGGCCGGCCGGCCCCTGGCGCGCCCAGGCACTGTTCGTCCAGGACCAGGAGTCGTCGAGCATCTCGACGTAGTTCCACGTCTGCGAGCCGCCCAGGAGAACCACGTCTCCACCCACCACTCCCATGGCATGCAGCCAACGGGGCTTGGGGCTCGCCTCGGGGCTGGCGGTCCAGGCGGTCCCGTCCCAGCGCCACACGACTCCGGCGCCCTCGCCAATGACATAGTACCCGCCGACCAGCAGGGCTTCTCCGCTCAAGGCAGCCATGCCGTGCCATTGACGCGCCTGCGGGCTGGTCGCCGGGGTGATCTGCGTCCAGTCGCCGCCGTCCCACTCCCAGGTGTCGCCCAAGGGGGGGTAGCCGACCCCGCCGCCGAACAGGACGACTCGCGTGCCGAGACCGACCATGGAATGACCCTGACGAGCCGAGGGGCTCCGGGTAGGTGTGGCCTGAGTCCAGTTCGTGCCGTTCCACTTCCAGGTGTCGCCCAGCTCTCCGGAGGCGTCGGCGCCACCGAAGAGGAGCGCCTGGGCTCCGACCGTGGCCATAGCGGCCCACCCGCGGGGGCTCGGCCGCTGCGGGGGCTGGCGCTGCGTCCAGTTCGTCCCGTCCCACTCCCACGTCTCGTCGGTGTCGCCGTTGTCGTCCGTGCCGCCGAACAGGACGATCCTGCCTCCCACCGTCACCATCACGTGGCGCGCCCGGGGCGGCGGGCTGCGCGTCGGTGCCCGCTGCGTCCACTCGCTGCCGTCCCACTCCCAGGTATCGCCGAGATTGACCCCGTCCCCCGCCGAGGTCTGGGCACCCCCTCCGAAAAGCACTGCCTTGCCATCGAGGACCGCCATGGCGTGCCCGCCCCGCGCCGGAGGCCGAACGACCGGATCGCGCCGAGTCCACTTCGATCCGTCCCACTCCCACGTCTCGTCGGAGAGCCAGTATCCCATCGCCCCACCGAAGAGCACGACGTTCGATCCCAACGTGGCCAGCGCGGGGCCGCGGGGGATGTCGAGGACGGGCAGCCTCTCCCACACGACGGTGTCGAAGCCTGCGCAGGCGAGGAGCAGCGGCATGGCCACCCAGCGCCAGCGCCCCATCGACGAGCTTCGCAGGCCGATCCCCACCTGGCGCGGTGCCGCCCCTGGCCCCATGCCCCGATGATCCGCCCGAGCGGTGGCGCGTGCAACCACGGCCTTGGTCGGAGGCGCACAGGTGGGGTATGATCGAGAGGTGAGCGCGGTGGTCGCACAGCGATGGGCTCGGCGGATGGAGCGGTGGCAGCGACGGCTGCGGCCGCGGCTGCCGGACATCCCGCCCGAGGACCTGGCGCTCATCCTGGCGAGCATCCTGCGGCCGAAGCAGGTGCCGCGCCGCTTCCTGTGGCAGACAGGCGCGACGCTGGCTCCGCTCAGCGAAGTGGCGGAGCGCGCCCTCGCCAGAGGGGCCGGCGAGTCCCGGCCGCAGCGGACGACGCGACGATCCGGGCGGCGTACCAACTCGCCTGCAGTCAACTACCGCCCGCAGAGCGGGCGGCTTGATGAAGGCCCCCAGAGGGGGCCCAAGAACACGAGATGCCCGCCGCCCTGCTCCACCTCGCGTCGGTGCTCCCAAGAACCAGCCTCGGCGACGGAGCGCGTGACTCC
>JACRCY010000302.1 GCA_016218785.1 Deltaproteobacteria bacterium | reverse complement strand
CACGGTGGCGTCGGTGGTGCGCACCTCCACACCGCTGACCGTGCCCCCGGAGGCGTTGCGGACCACCACTACGCGCAGGAGGGCGCGCTCCAGGGCCGGCGTCACCGCGGTGCCCGTGGGCGCGAAGGTGACCGTGACGAGGTCGAGGTCGCCGAGGCTTTCGGCGGAGACGAGGATGGCCGTGCGCCGCACCCGGAACATCCGGCCGTGCACGGGGGCGGGGGACGCGCCGGCCACGAAGACCCGGGTCGCCGTGTCGGAGTAGAAGTCCCCCTCCTGCTGGTAGTCGGGCCCGGCCATGGTGTGGAGGGTGTTGATGGGGCAGGCGTAACCCGAGAGAGCGAAGACCCGGCCGTTGCCCACGCCAAAGTCGCCGAGGTGGCGCGCGTCGTCCGGCTCCCCCTCGCCGCAGCCGACGCCGGCCCAGGTCGAGAGATCGAGCAGCCACGGACGGTCGTCGAGGTACGCGGCGCGCGGCGGCTCCACCTCGGGCCGCGGCCAGAGCACCGGCCCGGGTCCTCCGTCGCCGCACGCCCCGAGCAAGGCGGCTGCGAGCCCGACGGTCGCGAGGGGCAGAACGCTCAGGGCCAGGGGACGCGCGCTCATGGCACTACCAGGCCGCTACGGCGCCCACCAGCGTCCGATCTGGAGCCCGACCGCCTCGCGCGCCTTCATCGCCTACGATTGTACCGCGGGGCGCGGAGCCGGGCCGCAGCAAACTCCGGGGGCGCCAGGACGCGCCGCCGGCTGGCACATCCCGCGAGCCTACCCTTGTGCGGTTGCGGGGCCGGGACGGCAGGTCGGGTCCCGAGTCGATCCATGGTAGAGTGTAGCCAACGACACATGTCGCCGTCCGGCGACAGGGGCAGGCCATGGCACGGAAGCACATCGCGTGGGGCCAGGTGCTGGGAGTGGTCCTCGCCACAGCAGTCGCGGCCTGCGGGCCGTCGGGGAACGCCGGGCCGGGCGGCGACGGTGGAAAGCACGACGGGGCCGCGGGCGACGGCCAGGGCGATACCGACGCCCCGGTCTACGACGGGCAGGCCGGCACGGACGGCATCCAGGGCTGCGATCCCAAGGCCTTCACGCTGCAGCAGTCGCCGCCCGCCGAGGTGTACCTCGTCATCGACCGCAGCGGCTCCATGAAGGAGCTGGGCTCGAACCCGGCGCTCACCAAGTGGCAGGAGCTCAACGCCGCCGTGTCGCCGGTCCTCACGCAGTTCGACGGCGCCATCCACTTCGGCATCCTCACGTATCCGACCGACGCCGAGTGCGGCGTCACCGGGCCGCAGGTCAAGTTCGGGCCGCACAACCGCGGCGCCATCATGACCCACCTGACCGCGCAGACGCCCGCCGGCGGCACCCCCACGGCGGCGGCCCTCAACAACGCCTCGTCGTCGCTGCGGGCCCTCGGCACCACGGGCGCACAGAAGCTGGTCATCCTGGCGACCGACGGCGGCCCCAACTGCAACTACTTCCTCTCCGCCACGCCGTACTGCGTCTGCGGGCTCGCGAACGCCCAGTACTGCTGCACCAATTACCCGTCGACGTGCTTCTTCGGGCAGAACTGCCTCGACGACACGCACGTGCTCGAGGTCATTGCCGACCTGCGGACGGCGGGTATCGACACCGTGGTGATCGGCCTCGCCGGGTCCGGGACCTACGCGTCGCTCCTCGACCAGATGGCGGTCGCGGGCGGGCGGCCGAACGCGGGCTCGACCTACTACTACGCGACCACCAACCAGGCCGAGCTGGAGGCCGCGCTGCAGACCATCGCGGTGTCCGTCATCTCCTGCGAGATCGATCTCCAGGAGGCGCCCGACATCCCCGACGGGGTCAAGGTCTACATGGACGGCGTCGAGGTGCAACGCGACACCACCCAGCAGAGCGGGTGGGACTACGCCGACGGGACCCACATGAAGATCAAGCTGTTCGGGGCGGCGTGTCAGACACTGCAGGACGGCCAAAAGCACGAGGTCATCGCCACGTTCCCCTGCGTGGTCTACTGAGGAGGCCGCCTTGACCACGACCATGCGCTTGGCTCCTGTCCTCGGCCAGCTGCTCGTGGTCGCCGCCTGCAGCGGTGGCGCGATCCGCGTCGGCGGCGACGGTGGCACGGGCCGCGACGCGGCGGCGGTGGACCGGAGCGCCGGGGACTCCGTCTGGCTCGACCCCGACATCGACAACGACGGCGACGGCTACACCATCCACCAGGGGGACTGCGACGACACCAATCCCAACGTCCACCCGGGCGCCAGGGAGATCTGCAACGACGGCATCGACAACGACTGCAACGGCTTCACCGACGGCCAGGAGCCCGACCGGGACGGCGATGGCTTCGGGCCCTGTCAGGGGGACTGCGACGACAACGATCCGGACGTCCACCCCGGCGCCCAGGAGGTCGTCGACGGCAAGGACAACAACTGCGACGGCCTCACCGACCAGGACCTGGACGGGGACGGCTACACCACGGACGAGGGAGACTGTGACGACAACGATCCGGACGTCCACCCCGGCGCGGTCGAGATCTGCGGCGACGGCAAGGACAACGACTGCAACGGTTACACCGACGGCCAGGAGCCGGACAAGGACGGCGATGGATACGGCCCGTGCGGCGGGGACTGCGACGACAACGACCCGACCGTGCACCCGGGCGCGCAGGAGGTCGTCGACGGCAAGGACAACAACTGCGACAACCTGGTGGACGAGGACCTCGACGGCGACGGCTGGACCGTGGAGAACGGCGACTGCAACGACAGCGACCCCACCGTCAACCCGGGCAAGCCCGAGATCTGCAACAACGGCAAGGACGACAACTGCAACGGGATCACCGATACCGACTGTCTCACGCCCTGCGCCATGGCGGCCGTCATGCGCTCCTCGGTGGGGTGCGTCTACTACGCCGTGGACACCAACCCGCTCCAGGCCTCGATCGGCGGCGCCTACGCCATCGCCGTGTCGAACGTTGACACGGCCCTGACGGCGAACGTGGTGGTGGCCGTCAAGTCCGGCGCCAACTGGGCACCGGTCGCCGGCGGCACCTTCACCGTCGGGCCCCGCAGCCTGAAGACCCTCAACCTGCCGCACCGCACCATCGACGGGAGCGCCATCTACGCGGGCGGCGCCTACCGGATCACCTCCGACCTGCCGGTCATCGCGTACCAGTTCAACCCGATCGACGGGTCCACGTCGTACCTGAGCGACGCCTCGCTCCTCCTGCCGACCTCGGCGTACGACCGGTACTACATCACCCCGGGCTACTACTACGGACCCGACATCGGCGGGACCAACCGCCCGGTGCGCCTGCAGATCGTGGCCATGTCGGCGACCCAGGTGTTCGTCACGTCATCCGCGGCCACGGTCGCCGGGACCGGCGTGCCCGCCCTGACGCCCGGGGTGGAGCAGTCCTTCAACCTCACCGAGGGGGACTACCTCCAGTTCACCCTCTCGACGGTCAACACGGCCTTCGCCGGCACCTACATCCGGTCCACGAACCCGGTGGGCGTCTTCTCCTCGGCGGACTGCGCCAACGTCCCGTACGGCTCCGGCAACTGCTGCTGCGAGCACCTCGAGGAGCAGATCTTCGGCCTGCAGACGTGGGGCAAGAAGTACGTCGCGGCGCGGGCGTGGCGCATCGCGAACGAGCCGTCGCTCTGGCAGATCATCGCGCAGGAGAACACGACCAAGGTCGACTTCTCCTTCAGCGCCGGCGTCACGGGCCTCCCGGCGACGGTGACGCTCAACGCGCGCCAGAAGGTCGAGTACCAGGTCAACGGCACGGGGGCCCAGCAGGGAGACTTCTTCGTCTCGGCCGACAAGCCCATCCTCGTCACGCAGTTCACGGTGGGGTCGTTCCTCGGTGACGGATCGAACGGCGACCCCGACATGGTGCAGGCGGTCCCGGTGGAGCAGTTCCTCTCGGCCTACGTCGTGCTCGTCCCGAGCACCTGGGTCAACGACACCTTCACGTTGACCAGGAAGGCCGGGGCCACCGTGCGCATCGACGGCAACGCCGTGACCACGGGGTGGCTGGCCGTCGCCACCAGCGGCTACGAGGTGGCGCGCGTCACGGTCACCGACGGCGTGCACGTCGTCGACGGGACCGAGCCCTTCGGCATCATCGTCGACGGGTACGACGAGTACGACTCCTACGCCTACCCGGGCGGGCTGAACCAGCAGCTCATCAACCCGATCAACTAGACCGTACGTCGGCTGGCGGCGACAGGGGAAGCCATGCTCGGGAATCGCGACGGATGGATGCCGCTGATCGCGGTCCTCGTGGGGGCGACTGTCACGGCCTGCGGCCCGGCGGGGAACGCCGGACCGGGCGGCGACGGCGGCGCGGGACGTGACGCGTCCGTGGACCGGGGTGCCCAGGACTCCGTCTGGCTCGACCCCGACGTCGACAACGACGGCGACGGCTACACCATCCACCAGGGGGACTGCGACGACACCAACCCCAACGTCCACCCGGGCGCCAGGGAGATCTGCACCGACGGCATCGACAACGACTGCAACGGCTTCATCGACGGTCAGGAACCGGACAAGGACGGCGACGGGTTCGGGCCGTGCCAGGGGGACTGCGACGACACCAACCCCAACGTTCACCCCGGGGCCAAGGAGATCCCGGGCAACGGCATCGACGACAACTGCGACGGCCTCACCGACGACGACCTCGACGGCGACGGCTACCTCGGGTGCGGCAACCCGGGCGCGCCGCCGCCGCCCGAGTGCGACTGCGATGACAACGATCCGGACGTCCATCCCGGCGCGCTCGAGATCTGCGGCGACGGCAAGGACAACGACTGCAACGGCTACACCGACGCCCAGGAGCCCGACCAGGACGGCGACGGGTACGGACCGTGCAGCGGCGACTGCGACGACAACAACCCGAGTGTCCACCCCGGGGCCCCCGAGATCCCCGGCAACGGCATCGACGACAACTGCGACAACCTGGTGGACGAAGACCTCGATGGCGACGGCTGGACCGTGGAGAACGGCGACTGCGACGACCACGACCCGACCGTGAACCCGGGGATGCCCGAGAACTGCACCAACGGGAAGGACGACAACTGCAACGGCGTCACCGACACCGACTGCCTCACGCCGTGCGACCTGGCGGCGCTCGAGCGCTCCTCGGTCGGCTGCGAGTACTTCGCGGTCGACATGGATCAGTATCCCTACGCCGCCGAGCGGGCGAGTTGCTTCGCGGTGATCGTCAGCAACACGCACGCCACGCTGAGCGCAAACGTGCAGGTCTACCGCTACTCGGGAAGCCAGCAGGTGCTGACCTTCCCCGGCCTGGGCACCTCGCGTGCGATCGCGCCCGGCCAGCTCGCGGTCTTCCGCATCAGCGGCAGCTGCTCGTCACCTGGGGCCGCCATCGCCGGAAACGCCGGCGTGCTCGACACGGGCCTGGGGCAGCGCAACGCGTTCCGGATCGTCTCGGACCTGCCGGTCGTGGCCTACCAGATCAACCCGTACGAGGCGGCCACCATTCACACGACCGACGCCTCACTGCTCATCCCAACCTCGGCGCTCGACAAGAGCTACTACGTGATGTCGTGGCCCCAGTATGTCCACCGGGGCATGATGAACGTGGTCGGCGTCACCGACGGAACCACCGTCACGGTCACCTCGTCCACGTCGACCGCCGCGGGGACGGGCGTGCCGGCGCTGGCGGCCGGTGGAACCTTCACCACCACGCTCAACCGCTACGACAACCTGCAGATCGGAACGGCAGCGGACGGCAACGACCTCTCGGGCACCAAGGTAGTCGCGAGCAACCCGGTCGCGGTGTTCGGCGGCCACCAGTGCTCCACGATCCTCCCCGGCATGGGCTACTGCGACCACCTCGAAGAGCAGATGATGCCAACGAGCACCTGGGCCACGGAGTACGTGGCGGCCCGGTATCCGCCGCGCGGTCCGGTCAAGGGCTACGCCGCGGAGAACACTCTCTGGAGGCTCGTTGGCGCCGTGAATGGCACCACCGTCGCCTTCGACCCGGCGTCCGTGCACGCCCCGGTCACGCTCAACGCGGGCCAGGTCGTCCAATTCGAGTCGGGCGTGGACTTCATGGTGCGCTCGACCGACCCGCAGAAGCCCTTCTTCGCCGTCCAATACATGCTCGGGGCCGAGTACACCGCCCAGCAGGCGGGGACCGACATCTACGGACTGGACAACTTGCGCGGGGATCCTGCGATGGCCATCTCGGTCCCCACGGCGCAGTTCCTCGAGCGGTATGTGTTCCTCTCGGACCCGACCTACTCCTACAACTGGCTCGTGGTGGTGCGCAGCGACCCCACGGACGTCATCCGCCTCGACTGCTTCAACCCGATCCCCAACGCCCGCTTCGCGACGGTCGGCGCCGGCCCGTACCAGGTGGCGCGCATCCGCCTCTCGGCCGAGACCGGCGGCGTGGACGGGACCTGCACCTCCGGCGCCCACACCATCTGGGGCGACGGGCCCTTCGGCATCTGGGTCTGGGGCGTCTACGCGGACACCTCCTACGGCTACCCCGGCGGGATGAACCTGACGCAGATCTACCCGCTCCTCTAGCCCGCTACGGCAGGAGCGTCACCTCGTCGAAGGGAACGCCGTCGAGGCCGACCGCGCGCACGACCGCGCTGTCGCAGCCGAGGTCCACGGTCAGGTGGTGGTGGACCGAGGCCTGGACGATGCTCTCGGGCACGTCGCGCACGCAGATGTCGTCGGGGTCGAGCCCGCCGGCGCCGCCGCCGGTGATGAAGGCGGGGAAGCCCTCGTACTCGAGGCGCTCGTAGTGGTGCACGTGCCCGTGGAACGTGGCGTGGAAGCGGTTCTCGCGCAGGAGGGGGACGACGTAGTCCTTGACCGACGTGGACGGGTACTCGTTCGCCAGGAGGCAGCGGGAGTCGGGCGGGTAGTGCATGAACGCGAAGCGCCACCTCGACTCCTGCGCGGCCGGTGACGTCACCTGCGCCTTGATCCAGACCCAGAGCGGCGCGGTCTCGCCGATCACCGGCGAGAAGTTGACGTCGTTCGTGTCCACGGCCAGGAAGAAGGCGTCGCCGTAGGTGAAGGCGTAGCTCGTTTCGTGCAGCGGATCGGCCGGATCGAAGGGGAACATGAAGTAGTCGCGGAAGTTCTCGAGCTTGAACTGCTTCTGCTCGTGGTTGCCGGCCGAGACGCAGATCGGAGTGTAGTGGCCGAGGCGGCGGCGCGGGTCGAAGAACTCGGTCTTGAAGAGCGCGCGCTCGTTGCCGTCGCCCACGATGTCACCGGCGTGCAAGACCAGAATGGGCCGGCTCGCGATGATGGTCTCGACCACGGCGCGGTGGACGTCGAACTCCGTCTGGGTGTCGGCGTAGACGGCGAACCGGAACGGCTGCGCCCGCTCCGGTGCCGTGGAGAAGGTCAGGTCGGCGGTGCAGGTGCCGTCGGTGCACGCGCGGTAGTGGTAGAGGGTCGCGGCCCGCAGGCCGGTCACCACGAGCTGATGCATGGTGCCGGCCGGCCCCTCGGCGACCTCGCCGTACGTGTCGTCGGCGCCGTACTCGACGGACGTGCTGCCGGCCACCTCGGTCTCCCACGAGATGGCCACGGAGTCGGTCGTCGTGTGCTGCAGGTAGGGCCCGACCCAGAAGGTCGTGTCCTCGGTCGTCCCGATGGGCACCGTGTGGGTGCGCTCGACCAGGCAGACCGGCTCGCGCTCCTCGCACGCCGCTCCCGCGAGCCCGAGCGCTCCCGCGAGCCCGAGCGCGAGGGGGAGGGGGAGGGCCAGCCGCGTCTGGGAGCGGGGCGCGAGTCGCCTCATGCCCCCTACGGTACCAGGGCGCGCGGAACGGCGACAAGGGCCGGGCGCGCGGCACGGTCGCCTGGGCAAGGGCGTGCTGCCACGGCACTGCCCCGCTGAGGCTGGCCTCCGGGCGCGGCGGGCCGTAGACTCGTGGGACCGGTGCAGCCCGAACGCCTGCCGCTGACCAAGGTCTTCGACGTGCCGTTCCTGTCGCTGGACGGGACGAGCGTCGAGATGGCCTCCATCCTGTTCCTCTTCCTGGCGGTGATCCTGATCGCCAGCGTGGAGCGACGGCGGCAGCTCATCCGGCGGGTGGTGCAGGCGGTCTCCCTCGTCGTCTTCTTCTTCGTCGTCTACTCGTGCCTGGGCGTCTTCGGCATGATCCGCAACGCCCTGTACGGCCTGACGCTCGTCGGGTCGGTCTACACCGAGTCGTTCTACTGGATGGCGCTCCCGGTGGTGGTCATCGCGGCGACCCTGGTGACCGGCCCCATGTTCTGCGGGTGGATCTGCCCGACGGGGACCCTGCAGGAGATCGTGGGGTGGCTGCGGCGGAAGCTGGTCAAGCGTCCCGAGCAGCCGCGGCCCACCCGCCGGCAGGTCGTGCTGCTGGGCCTGTTCCTCGCGGCCTTCCTGGCCCTCGTCATCTGGGTGAGCCTGCGCAAGCAGATGTTCATCGAGGACTCGAGCCTGCACTGGGCGGCCGGCCTCATCCTGATCGTCTTCCTGGTCTACGCGGGCGTGATCGAGGACGTGCCCACGCGGCGCCTGCGGCTCCTCTCGATCTCGGCCATCTTCGTCACGGCCGTCTCGCACCTCGTGGTGACCTCGCCCGTGCACTTCGCCTTCACCTCGCGCAGCGATCCGGCCTCGGCGCTGGCCACGGGCGTCATCATGGTGGCGTCCCTCTTCGTGCTGCGGGCGTGGTGCCGCTACCTGTGCCCGTGGGGCTACCTCATGGGGTTCCTGGCCCGCTTCTCGCGCCTCAAGATCGTGCGCGGCGCAGGGGAGTGCCACGACTGCCAGACCTGCGCCGCGGCCTGCGACGTGGGCGCGGTCGAGCGGGGGGTGGTGCGCCACGAGGACTGCCAGTTCTGCTTCGCCTGCGTGGACCAGTGCCCGCACGGGACGCTGACCGTGGTCGACACCTGGGTGGGGCGAGCGCGAGCCGACGGGCGTGCGGGCGCGCCACGCCCGGACAGCGTCCGCGCGGGGGAAGCGCGGTGAGGGCCCGGCCGGCAGCGCTCCTCGTGGCCGCGCTGGCCGGGGTGTTCGGGAGCCCGCGGGCGGCGCGCGCGCAGGCGCCGGACCCCGTGGCGGCGGGCGACTGGCCGCAGGACCGGCGCGACGCGCACAACACGGGCATGGCCGACCTCGTGGCGCCGCAGAGCGGCCCGGCGCGTCCCTGGACGTTCGACGGCAGCGGCCGCATCTGGGGCTACGAGCCGGGCATCACCACCTGGACGTCGCCGGCCCTGGCGGTGGTGGAGGGGCGCGCGGTGGTGGCCGTGGGCAGCTACGACCACAACGTCTACTGCCTCGACGCGGCCACGGGCGAGCGGCGCTGGAAGTTCACGACCGGCGGCTCGGTCCTCGGGACCCCGGCGATCTGGCACGACGGCGGGCGGGCGTGGCTCTTCGCCACCTCGAGCGACCGGCTCGTCTACGGGCTGGAGGCGGGCTCGGGCCGGCAGCTCTGGGTGCACTCGGCACAGGAGTTCCGGCCCACGCTCGGCGGGGCGCGGCTGTCGTCGCCGGCGGTCGGCGAGACGGCCGGCCGGCCGGCCGTGTTCGTCGGGACCTGGGTCTGGGACAGCTCGCTGGCGTCGAACCTCCAACGCGGGGCGCTCGTGGCGCTGGGGGCGCGCGACGGCAAGCCCCTCTGGCGCCGCGACCTCGGCGACAACCAGCTCACCGCGCCCGTCCACGTGCGGGCCGGCGGCCGCGGCTGGGTCCTGGTGGGATCCTCGAATGGCTCGCTCTACGCGGTCGACGCGGACGACGGCACCGTGCAGTGGCAGCGCGCGGAGCTGGACGCCATCCGGAGTCAGCCCGCGGTGTGGGAGGGGCGGGGGTCGGGGGCCGCCAGCGACGGCCCGTTCGTCGTGATGGCGTCGAAGTACGGCACGGTGCGCGCCCTCCGGCTCCGCGACGGACAGGAGCGCTGGAGCTACAAGACGGGCGACCGCGTGACCGGATCGCCGGCGGTCGCGGAGGTGGGCGGGCGCAGCCTCGTGGTCGTGGGAAGCTACGACCGCGTCCTCTACGCGCTCGACGCGGCGTCGGGGACCGTGGTGTGGCGCTACACCGCGCGTGGCGGCGTCTACTCCTCGCCCGGGATCGCGCTCGTGGCGGGGCGCCCGATGGTGCTCGCCGCGGCCTGGGACAACACGCTCCACGCCGTGTCGCTGCGCGACGGGGGGCTCCTGTTCCAGACGTTCACCGGCCGCCCGCTCTGGACCGTGGCCGGCCTCGACGAGAGCAACTGGTCCTCGCCGGCGGCGGCGCGCGTGAACGGCGCCTGGATGGCCTTCGTGGGGAGCTACGACGGCACCCTGCGCGGGCTCCCCTTGGACGAGTCCGGCCGGACGCCGGCGCCGCTGCGCTCGAACCTCTGGTTCTGGCTCTCCTTCCCGATCGCGCTCGTCCCTTTCGGGGCGCTCGCGGTGCTCCTCACGCGGCTCGAGCGCGGGCGTCAGCGGCGCCGGCGCCAGACGAGCCAGGCCACCACCACGAGGACCGGGACCGCGGCGTAGGCCAGGTACTGCCAGCGCGAGGCCTTCGGCCGCAGGGCGCCCCGGCCGAGACGGATCTCGCCGCGGTCCTCGGGCGTCTCGTGGCGCGTGGTGTCGACGCGGAGCGCCACCGTGCCCAGCGGCCTGCCGCCCGCCGTGACCGTCAGCGAGAGCGGGTGCTCCCCGTCGCCGATGCCGGCCCGGCGCTTGAGGGCCAACGCCAAGGTGACCATCTGGCCAGGCTGGAGAGTAGGCACCCGGGCGGGGGAGATCCCGACGGTGCACGCCACGCTCTCCGCCGACAGGGACACCCCGTCGATGGCGCGCACGCTCACGTTGCGGAGGGAGAGCTCGGCCCGCCCGTCGTCGCCGCGCAACCGCGCGGAGGCCCGCGCCGCCAGCATGGTGATGCCGCGCGGCTCGAGCTGATCCCAGACCGCGGTCTCCCACGCGGTCCGCCCCTCGCGGGAGCGCACCGTCAGGCTCGCGCCCTGCTCCAGGAGGGCACGGGCCACGCGCTTGTTGCGCGCCACGTGCAGGGGCGTCAGGCCGCGGTCGTCCACGGCCTGCAGGCTCGCGCCCGCGCCCACCAGCACGCGCGCCACGCGCTCGTCGGCGGCCTCGTGGAGGGGGGTCAGGCCGTAGATGGTGCGCGCGTCGAGCCGCGCCCCGCGCTGCACCAGCAGCGCGGCGACCTCGGCGCGGCCGCGGAGCGAGGCCCAGTGCAGCGGCGTCATGTCGTACCGGCTCCGCGCGTTCGGGTCGGCGCCCCGCTCCAGGAGGAGGGACGCGGCCTCGACGCGGCCGGCCATGGCCGCCACGTGCAGCGGCGTCCACTCGGTGCCGCGCTCCTTCTCGTCGACGAGCCCTGCCCCCGCCGCGCCGTCGCCCAGACGCGCCCGCAGGTCGGTCACGTTCCCCGCCCAGGCCACCAGGTGCAGGGGGCCAGAGAGAGGTGGTGGCTCGCTCGTGGGGGAAGGTGTGCAGGCCACCCACCCGACGAGCGAAAAGGTCAGCGCCGCGACAACCGGGGTTGAGCGCATCGTCAGTCGCGCAGTATACTCGACGTGCGACGTTCTGACCGTCCTCTGGGAGGGCCCGTCATGGCCGCACGAATGGCTCGTACGACCGGTTCGCTGGCTCTGGTTGTGATCTGCCTGACAGTTGCGACCCCGGCCCGCGGGCACTGGTGCGACGACAACTGGGGCTCGGCGTACAACCTGGTGGTGAAGCCGGAGACGGATACCATCACGGTGCCCGGCTCCGTCAACGTCTATGTCCAGAACAACATCGGCGAGGCGCTCAAGAACTTCACCATGAACGCAGCCGGGCCGAGCGGGTGCAGCATCAGCGTGGGCGCGGCCACTCCCGCCAAGCCCGGCTTCCTGCTGCCGGGCGAGAAGCTCAGGCACACGCTCACCTTCTCGGGCTCCAACTGCGGCACCGACATCGGGGGCGTCACGTTCACCGTCAGCTTCGGCGAAGGCGGCCAGAGCGGCGGGTACGGCAGGCCGAACCGTGGCGAGGACGTCGTCATCAAGAAGGTGAGCGGGGCGACCGTCCCCGCGACCAAGACGGGGATCAACACCGGCAACTTCCAGGCGCGCCACCTCCAGCGCGCGGCCCGCTCGGACTACGGCACCCCCGCCGAGCGCCAGACGGGACTGGACCAGCTGCTGGCCCTCTACTGTGCCGGATCGGGCTCCTGGGACGGGAGCGGCAACACCTACAGCAGCGGGGCCTGCGACACCGCCACCACCGTGCCGGGCACGTGCCCCACCTCGGGCGGGTGGTCGGGGAGCAAGTACGACTACCAGCAGCTGTGGGCGGCGCAGGAGCTGGCGTCCCGCAAGTCGGTGCTCGACGCCGCGAGGCTCACGGCGCTCCGGGCCCGGCTCGAGTGCGGGTACGAGGACACGACGGTGGGGACGCCGAGATACCTGGCCGGCTTCATCCTCGGGTACCTGGGCGCCGACAGCGGCGCGCGCACGTTCCTCGTGGGCAAGATCGGCGTCGGCGGGGACGAGGGGACCATCGCCAAGGCCGCGCTCCTCATGCACGGGAACTCGAGCGACTACACGACGTACCACGCCGACGTGGTCGCGGGGCTGACGGGGAGCTTCCACGTGTCGGCCGCGTGCGCGGCGTCCCTCGGCATCGTCGACGGTGACGACAACGCGGTCAAGAGCCAGCTCTTCCCGAAGGCCGACTGGATCGAGCCCGACACGTCGGACGAGGGCCAGGGCTACTTCGCCGCCCAGCTGCTGGCCCTCGTCGCCTGGCACCGCCGCGGGTACGCGGTGGACGCCGGCGACACCGGCGACGTGTCGTTCTACAGCGGGCTGCCGCCGGACACGACGGCGCCCAAGGCGCCGCCGGGCGTCTCCTGCACGGCCTCGCCCGGCGGGACGATCCGGGTGCAGTGGAACCAGGTCACCCAGGACGTCAACAACGGCGCCGAGAACGTCACCCAGTACCGGGTCTACTCGGGCAACTCGCCGCGGACGTCGGGGTGCACCGATCCCGGGTGCGCGACCGACTACGACCACTACGACTCGGTGGGTGGGTCGACCTTCTTCCGCGACTTCCCCGCGCTCGACGGCACCCAGCCCTACTACTTCGCGGTCATCGCCGTGGACGCGGCCCAGAACCTGAGCCAGTACTCGGTCGAGACCACCGCCTGCACCCCGATCTACGCGCCCACCGCGGTCATCCAGTGCTCGCCGCTCACGGGGGACGCGCCCCTCCCCGTGAGCTGCAACGCCACCTCGAGCACCGATCCGAACGGCGCCGGCGACATCGCCACCAAGGCCTTCTCGCTCGACGGGCAGGCGCCGCAGAGCGGCAACACCGTCAACTACAACTTCGCCGTCGCCGCCAGCCACGTGGTGCTCCTGCGCGTGACGGACGTGGGCGGGCTCGCGGACACCGACCAGGTCACGATCATGGTGACCACGCCCGGCAACAACCCGCCGACCGCGGTCGCGGGTGCCACGCCGACGAGCGGGCAGGCGCCGCTGACGGTCGCCTTCTCCTCGGCGGGGACCACGGACCCCGATGCCGGGCAGACCCTGAGCTACGCCTGGGACTTCCAGGACGGCAACACGTCGACCGAGGCCAATCCCGGTCACACGTTCCAGGACGCCGGGACGTACGACGTGCTGCTGACGGTCACGGACGACGCGGTCCCGCCGGCGAGCGGCTTCGCGATCGTCACCATCGAGGTGCGCGGCAACGCCCCGCCCGACGTCTCCACGGCGTCCGCCAACCCGCTCTTCGGGCCGGTGCCCCTGACCGTGCACTTCGACGCGAGCAGCGTCACCGATCCGGACGGCAACAACGTCACGCTCGTGTGGGACTTCGGCGACGGCACGGCCACGTCGAACGCGGCCACCGTCGACCACGTCTACCCGGACGTGGGCGCGGTCACCGCCCGCCTCACGGCGACCGACGACTACAGCACGCCGGCCTCGGCCACGCGCAGCTTCGTGATCAACCCCGGCGGCGGGCCGATCCTGAACCAGGCGCCCGACTGCACGGCGGCCACGGTCACGCCGACCGCGGGCCCGGCGCCGCTCATGGTGACGCTCGACGCCAGCGGTTGCACCGATCCCGAGGGGAACGGCATGACCTACCTGTGGCGCATCCCGACCTCGCTCACCACCGAGTTCCAGATCGACTCCGCCACCGGCCAGTATTTCTTCGACGAGGACGGCGAGGTCACCATCACGCTCCGGGTCACCGACGACGGGGCCCAGCCCATGTCCACGTCACGGGAGTTCGTGGTCACGGTCGGCGCCGGCGGCGGCCGCGGCAACTGGACCAGCTGCGTGTGCACCGCCGCAGGCGGCTCGCGCGGTGGCCTCCAGGCGCTGGCGTTGCTAGCTGCTCTTGCCGCCATGCTCGCGCTCGGCCTGCGCCGCCGCCGACGGTAGGCTACAGGCTGTAGGCCGGAGGCTGTAGGGGGGGCTCTACGGCGCCGGGGCGCTCGCCGGCTGAGTCGCCCAAGCCGCGCCCCGGAACGAGTGGCACCCGGCGCACGCCTCGCCGGCGTGGTGCCCGGGCTTCTGGTGGCAACCCGTGCAGGTCGCCGGCGTCGACCGCCACGTG
Organism: Deltaproteobacteria bacterium; assembly: GCA_016218785.1. Lineage (GTDB taxonomy): Bacteria > Myxococcota_A > Polyangia > JACRCY01 > JACRCY01 > JACRCY01. The sequence continues at coordinate 1,042 of JACRCY010000302.1, read as the reverse complement.
TGCGGCTTGTGGCACGAGGTGCACTCCTGGTGCCCGCGCAGCCGGTGCAGGCCCCGGTCGTGAGCGTCGTGGTGGCACGAGTCGCAGGCCTTCACCGAGGCGTGCTCCTCGCGGTGCGGGTGGTGGCACGACGTGCACGGGAGCTGCATGGGCCCGTCGTCCACGAACCGGTGCTCGGCCAGCCCCTGCTGCCGGTGACACCGCAGGCAGTCGCGCCGGCCCGGCGTCAGGCGGCGTGTCGTCGACAGGAAGTCGTGGCACGTCAGGCAGTGGAGCTTCTCCATGCCCCGCGCCATGACGACCTGCTTCTGGTGGCACTCCCGGCAGACCTCGCGGGCGGGTGTGAACTTGTGCATCGACGGCGAGTGGCAGCGGACACACGCGATCTTGTGCTTCTCGTAGTGGGTCCGGTGGCCCGCGGAGGAGCCCACCTGGAGCCACTGGTTGTCGTGCGAAACGTGGCAGCGGACGCACGCGTCGGTGTTGACCCTGGCGTGCTTCGGGACGGTCCTGGATCCCTTGCGCCACATCCCGGTGAGCGCGTCGAGCGCCGCCTTGTCGCTGGTGTGGTGGCACTCCTGGCAGGCGAGGTTCTTGTGCTCGCTCTCGGTCCAGAGCCGGAACTCCACGCCCAGCTCGTGGCAGTTGCCGCAGAAGCGGGGGTCGCGGCGCGAGTAGCTCCGCAGGTGGAGGTACCACCACGTCCCCCCGATCAGGAGCAGCGGCACGAGGACCTGAGTCGCGATCCTCCAGATCCTCGCCCGCGCCATCCCGCTCGTGCCCCTCCCTGACCCGCCTCTGTCCCCGGCACCAGAGTCTGGCGTGGCCCCGGGGGACTGTCAAATCGCCCCGCGCGGGGCGCCCCGCCCCGCACCCCAAAGTGGTCCGTCGGTCAGATTCCTGCTATTCATGAGAGCAGCCGATGGCGCGTCGCCCCTTCAGGATCGGGCTGCAGGCCAAGCTGATCGTGCTCATGACGGGCGTGGTCCTGCTGGTCACGGCCGGAGTGATGGTGGCCGACTTCGCCGAGCGCTTCTCGGTG
>JACRCY010000318.1 GCA_016218785.1 Deltaproteobacteria bacterium | reverse complement strand
GGCCGCCGGCGGCCAGGCGGCCAGCGGCACCATGCAGCTCTTCCTCAACCAGCAGCGCCCTGGCTCCGACGACCCGCGTGACCGTGTCTTCGTCGATTTCACGGCCGAGTCGAACATCAACGCGCCCAGTCCCGGCGCGACCGGCGACAGCGCCACCACGCGCCACGCCGCGTCGGCGGCCTTCGCGGACGTGGACAACGACGGCACCCTCGATCTCATCACGGGCGTCTACTACCACCGCATCGAGAGCTACACCGACCTGGGCGACCGTATCGAAGTGCTGCTCAACGACGGGCAGGGGCACTTCACGATCAAGGAAGGGAACGGGCTGCACGACCTCGGGCTCCTCAACACCACCGGCCTCTCGTTCCTCGACTACGACCTCGACGGCAACATCGACCTCTACATGGGCCTGTGGTTCAAGGACTACACCAACAACAAGTTCGACCACGACCGGCTCTTCCGCGGCATGGGCGACGGCACGTTCGTCGAGGTGACCGGGGAGGCGGGGATCGCGGGCCTGCTCGGCGCGACCTACGGCACCAACGTGGCCGACTACAACGACGACGGCTACCCCGACGTGATGTCCAGCAACTACTGCCGCAGCTGGAACCGCCTGTGGCGGAACGACGGCGACGGCACCTTCACCGAGGTGGGCATCGAGTCGGGCTTCGGCCTCGACCCCAACCTGCTCACGCTGCCCCAGAACTTCTGCGGCTGGGCGTCGATGCCGCGCGACTTCAACAACGACGGGACCATCGACTTCCTCCAGGTCCTCACCCACGGCTTCGAGGACTGGGGCGGCAACCGCTACTACCGCACCTGTCCCGCGGTGAACCTCGGGCGGGAAGCGGGCTACACCTTCGCCTGGCGCCCCGACCTCATCACGCGCGCCGCGCCCACGCCCGAGCACCACGGCGACCACTACGGCGGGTGGTTCGACATGGACAACGACGGGCTGGCGGACATGTTCATCACGGAGAGCGGCTACAGCACCACGGAGCCGTTCGACCGGCTCTACGTGTTCCGGCACCAGGACGATCACCACTTCCTGGACGTGACCGAGGCGCTCGGCATGATGGGGCCGCCGTGGGGCCCGCACCCGGCGGTGGGCGCCGACCTCGACCTCGACGGCGACGAGGACCTGCTGGTGGGCTACGCGTCCGAGACGCCGCCGCTCCTGAAGGTGTTCCGCAACGAGGTCGGCACGCAGAACCACTGGCTCGCGGTCAAGCTCGTGACGCCGCCCGCGACGAACCGGAGCGCCATCGGCGCGCGCGTGACCGTGCAGGCCGGCGACCTGACGCTGGTCCAGGAGGTCGCGGCGGGGGACGGCAACTTCGCCAACCAGAAGCCGTTCATCCTGCACTTCGGGCTCGGTCAGCGCACCAGCGTCGACCTGGTCACGGTCAGGTGGCCCAACCGGGACCATCCCGAGAGCCTGGTCATGCCCGAGGGCATCGACCGGATCATCGTCGTCGACGGCAACCTCACGTACCAGTACGACGCGGGCGTCCAGGACGACGCGGGCACCCCGGACGACGGCGACGGTGGCGGGTGCGGCTGCCGGGCCGGCGGCGCGCGCACGGCCGCGGCCATGCTCGGCGTGCTCGGGCTCTGCGGCGCCGCTGCCCTGCTCCAGCGCCGTCGACGGCGGTAGCCGCCGGCAACACCGTAGCTCCTCCGTTTCTCCACGGCTCCTCCACGCGCGCGCGCGTTGATCGTCACGCGCATGCGGCACGCTGGGTCCATGAGCAATCCCCCGTCACCCCCCGCGATCCGGAGCCCGGTCGCGCCCACGCTCCTGTGGCTGGTCGTGGTGGCCGTGGCCGTGGCCATCCCGGTGTTGACGGTGTTCCGTCGGAGCCTCGCCTGGATCTGCCTGAACGCGGGCGCGTTCGCCGCCCTGGGCGGCTACGTCGCGTGGAGCTACCTCGGGCCGTTCGGGCTCCGGCGCCGTGCTCGGGGTGCTTGATGCCTCGGCGCGCGCCGGGCGCGACGGCGACGTGCGCGACGTCCATGCGGCCGCCCGGTCCGCGGCCGCGGTGCACGGGTCTCGCGTCCTCCTGGCACACCAGGCGGACGCGCCCCTCGTGCGAGCCGCCGACCGGCTCGGCGTCGATCTCGTGCTCGGCGGCCACACGCACGGCGGCCAGGTCTTCCCCGGTCACCTCCTCGCCGCCCGCATCCAGCCGTGGGGCCCGGGCCTCCACCGCCGCGGCCGCGTCTGGGTCTACACGAGCCGTGGGACGGGCTTCTGGGGGCCCATGCTGCGCCTCGGCGCGCCGTCGGAGATCACGCTGCTGCGGCTGTGGAGGAGTGCCGGCTCCCCCTCACCGCCAGGGGTTCACGATCTCCAGCCCCGGGAGCCGAAAGTCGCGAACGTTGCGCGTCACGAGACGCAGGCCGTGGTGCAGGGCGGTGGCGGCCAGTAACCCGTCGATCGCGGGAAGCGAGCGCCCGACCTCGGCTGCGAGCCTGCCCCACCGGTCCGCGACTTCCTTCGAGACCGGCAGGAGACGGTCCTCAAACCAGGCGGGCAGCTCCTGCTCCAGCCACACCCTGAGGCGTTCGCGACGAACGCCGGCCGGCCGGCGCTCTACGCCCTTCCGCAGCTCCCCGAGGCTCAACACGCTCAGGTGGAGCGCGGTGTCGGGGACGACCCGGAACCAGGACGCGACCTCCGCGTCCGGCCGGCGGCGGACGATCTCGGCGATGACGTTCGTGTCGACGAGATAGCTCACAGCTCGACGTCCCGGTCACCGGTGCGGTCGCGGTCGAGCCGCAGTTTGACGCCCGCGAGGGGAGAGCGGCGCAGGAAGTCGACGAACGGGAGCCGGGGGCGGGCGAGGCGCGCGTAGGTTCGCGCGGAGACCAGCACCGCGGTCGCCTTGCCGTGCACCGTGATCTCCTGGGGGCCCTCCCGCTCGGCGGTCTTCACCACCGCGCTCAACCGCGCCTTCGCCTCCTGCAACTGCCACCGCTTCGCCACGGCGTGCCTCCAGGTCTGACTAGACTGACTATAACTGCTGCCGGGCGGAAAGGCAAGGAAAGCCTTTGACCTCGGGCGGGGCGTCGCATACGGTCGCTACACCGGACGATAGACCACATCTCGAAACTCGCCGGCTGTGGGACTCGGGGCGGCGGCCCCGAGGTGAGCGGCGGGCGGGCTGTGCACCAGCGGGTCGCGGACGGGAGCGCGACCGCGGAAGGGGAGTGCCATGGACTTCACCGAGATCCTCTACGAGAAGAAGGACGGCGTCGCTCGAGTCACGATCAACCGGCCGCAGCGCTACAACGCCTGCACGCCCGTCACCATCATGGAGCTCGGCCAGGCGTTCACCGACGCCTGGGTCGATCCGGCGGTCGGCGTGGTCGTCTTGACCGGCGCGGGGGACAAGGCGTTCTGCACCGGCGGGGACCAGAGCCTCCGCGACAAGAGCGGCTACGCGGGCACCATCGCCGCCCTCCCGCTCGAGGTCGGGTGGCAGACCGTCACCGGCCTCATCCGGAGCATCCCCAAGCCCGTCATCGCGCGCGTCAACGGCTTCGCCATCGGCGGCGGCCACGTGTTCCACGTGGTCTGCGACCTCTCGATCGCCGCGGAGACGGCGCAGTTCGGCCAGGCCGGCCCCAAGGTGGGCAGCTTCGACCCCGGCTTCGGCACCGGCGACCTCGCGCGCGCCGTGGGCATGAAGCGCGCCAAGGAGATCTGGTACCTGTGCCACCGCTACTCCGCGGTCGACGCGCTGAAGATGGGCCTCGTGAACGCGGTGGTGCCGCTGGCCCAACTCGACGAGGAGGTGGACCGCTGGTGCCGGGAGCTGCTCGAGAAGAGCCCGACCGCGCTCAAGATGCTCAAGTACGCCTTCCACGCGGAGATCGACGGGGCCGCCGGCGTCACCAACCTCGGCGTCGGGGGCCTGAGCATGTACTACGGCACCGACGAGTCGGTCGAGGGGCGCAACGCCTTCATGGAGAAGCGGAAGGCGGACTTCGAGTGGTTCCGGAAGTAGCGCCACTCGCAGCGCGACGAACGTTTGACCTCGGCTGCGGCGGCTGCCTAATATGCCGCGACGCCTGGGCCCGCCAGGGCCCACCGCGAGGTGCCCATGAGCCATGCTGCCCCGACCGGCGAGGGCAAGGTCCTGCCGGCCAACGCCTACACCAAGCTCGCCCCGGGTGAGAGGTACGTTCCGGTCATCCCCGCCGAGAAGTCGATCGCGGAGGTGACGCGGCGCTCGGTCGTCTACGGCCTCATCTTCTGCGCCATCTTCAGCTTCGCCGCCGCCTTCACCGGTGTGAAGGCGGGGCAGGTGTTCGAGGCGGCCATCCCCATCGCCATCCTGGCGGTCTTCTTCGGCTCCCTCCACCGGCGCAAGAACACGCTCTTGGAGAACGTCATCATCCAGTCGATCGGCGCCGCCTCGGGGGTGGTCGTGGCCGGCACCATCTTCACCATCCCCGCGCTCTACATCCTCAAGCTCGACCCGAGCTTCTTCTACACCTTCATCGCCACGGCGCTGGGCGGCTTCCTCGGCATCCTCTTCCTCGTGCCGCTCCGCCGCTACTTCGTCGCGACGGAGCACGGCAACCTGCCGTTTCCCGAGGCCACCGCCACCACCGAGATCCTCGCCACGGGTGAGGCGACGGCCGCGGGGGCCAGCCAGGGCAAGACGCTGCTCATCGCCACCGCCATCGGCGGCCTCTACGACTTCGTCGCCGGCACCGTGAGGCTCTGGAACACGGCCCTCGACTCGCGCGTCCTTCTCGGCGGCTGGGGCGAGGCGCTCGCGCAGAAGGCGCGCCTGGTGCTCAAGCTCGAGTCGGCCGCCTTCATCACCGGCCTCGGCTACATCGTGGGCATGCGCTACTCGGCCATCATCGCCGCGGGCTCGGTGCTGTCGATGATGGTGCTCGTGCCGGCCTTCTTCTACTTCGGCCAGGAGTCGACGGTCATGCACCTGGTGGGCAAGAAGATGATGCTCATCAAGGACATGTCGCCCGAGGTCATCTGGAAGCTCTACGTCCGCAAGATCGGCATCGGCGCAATCGCCACCGCCGGCATCATCAGCATCATCAAGATGTCCCCCATCATCCTGTCCGCCTTCTCCCTGGGCGTGAAGGAGCTGCTGCGCGGGAAGAGCGAAGGCGAGGCGTCGCCCCGCACCGACACCGACCTGCGCTCCAAGACCATCATCCTCGGCCTGCTCATGACCCTGCTCGCGGCCTTCGTGACCTTCTTCTTCCTGGCGCAGGGGCAGTTCGGCGGATCGGGCCTCAAGATCGCCGCCATCGCCATCGTGGTCGTGGCCATCCTCGCCTTCCTCTTCACCTCCGTCGCGGCCCAGGCCATCGCCATCGTGGGCACCAACCCGGTCTCGGGCATGACCCTCATCACCCTCATCCTCTGCTCGATCCTCCTCGTCCAGGTCGGCGTGAAGGGGACCGGCGGCATGGCCGTGGCGCTGGTCATCGGCTGCGTCGTCTGCACGTCGCTGTCGATGTCGGGCGGCTTCATCACCGACCTCAAGATCGGCTACTGGCTCGGTGCCACGCCGCGCAGCCAGCAGCGCTGGAAGTTCCTCGGCACCCTGGTCGCGTCGGTCGCGGTGTGCGCCGCCATCGTCGTGCTCAACCGCGCCTACGGCTTCGTGCTGCCGTCGGGCGAGACGAACCCCGCGCTGCCGGCGCCCCAGGCCAGCATGATGGCCGGCGTCATCGAGGGGCTCATGTCGAACGAGCCGGTGCCGTATCTCCTCTACGGCATCGGCGCGCTGGTGGCGCTCATGCTCGAGATGTGCAAGGTGCCGCCGCTGGCCTTCGCCCTCGGTATGTTCATCCCCATGGAGCTGAACACGCCGCTCCTCCTCGGCGGGCTCGTTTCCTGGCTGACGGGCCGCTCGTCCAAGGACCAGGCGGTCGCCCAGGCGCGGCAGGAGCGCGGCACCCTCATCGCCTCAGGCTTCATCGCCGGCGGCGCGCTCATGAGCATCATCGCGGCGCTCCTGATGCTGGACGACTTCGGTACGCCGGCCCGCTTCCTCTCGGTGGGCTCGAAGTTCGTCTTCCAGGGCGGGCGCTGGACCCTGCCCGAGGCGGGCCAGCCCTGGTTCGACGGGTGGCAGGGGCAGCTGGGCGCGGTGGCGATCTACATCTGCCTGCTCGTCTACTGGTACTACGACTCCAAACGCGGCGCGAACGAGCCGCAGTAGGCCAGGGAGCGCGGGCGGTCGCTGACGTCGTCCGGGCCCGCGCCGGTTTGACGTCTCGGCGGCCGCCCGGCTACCATGGCTGGTCGGGCGAGCGAGCATGTGCCGGTCCGCAGCATGAGGTGGGTCCGTGGCGCGGGATGATCCACGCCTCGACGCGGCCACGGCGCCGACCGGCCCGGGGTCGAGGGGCGGGGAGCCCGCCGCGCGAGTCGGCGTCACGATCGGCGGCAAGTTCGTGCTCCGCGAGGTGGTCAGCTCGGGGGGCATGGGCACGGTGTTCCGCGCCGACCAGCTCACCCTGGGGCGCACGGTCGCGGTCAAGGTCCTGAAGGCGGAGCTCGCCCGCGACGAGGAGATGGTGCGGCGCTTCCACGCCGAGGCCCGGGCGGCGAGCCGCCTGAACCACCCCAACACCATCTCCATCATCGACTTCGGCCAGACGCCGGAGGGGTTGCTGTTCCTCGTGATGGAGTTCGTGCGCGGCTGCACGCTGCGCGACGTGCTCCGCGACGAGTTCCCGATCCCACGGGCGCGGCTCCTGGAGCTGATGCGGCAGCTCCTGGAGGGGCTCCAGGAGGCGCACTCGCAGGGCGTCGTCCACCAGGACATCAAGCCCGACAACGTGCTCATCGAGCAGCTCTCGACGGGCCGCGACCTCCTCAAGCTCACGGACTTCGGCATCGCGCGCCTCCGCGGCGAGGAGCCGATCCTGGACGACGACGGCCTGGAGCTCGTCACCGGCACGCCCGAGTACATGGCGCCCGAGCAGATCCTCGGCGTCGACATCGACGCCCGGGCGGACGTCTACGCCGCCGGTGTGCTCCTCTACGAGATGCTGACGCGCGAGCGCCCCTTCGGCGGTGATGCCACCGAGGTGATGGACGCGCAGCTCCACGTGCCGCCGCCGATGGAGTCGTTGCGCAGACCGGAGCTCGACATCCCCGAGGCGCTCCGGGCGGTGGTCCTCCGGGCCCTCGCCAAGCACGCGGCGCAGCGCTTCGCATCGGCCGCCGAGTTCCGCGTTGCGATCGAGGCCATCGCCGCGGACTCCGCCCAGGACGGGTGGCGCTGCCGGGCGTGTGCCGCGGCGGCTCCGGCGGGCTCGCAGTTCTGCCCTGCCTGCGGGGCGCGGATGGCGGGGCCCGCCGGTCCCGCTGGCGAGGGGGCGGCACCCACCCTGCCGGCGGCCCGTCCGCCGCACCTCTGGGCGGGCGAGACCCCGGCGGTGTGGCGCTTCCCGCTCTCGTTCGTCGGTCGCGCGGCCGAGGTGCAGCGCATCGACGACGTGCTCGCCGTGCGTGATCGGGCCAACTCGGTCACGGTGGTCGGCCCTCCGGGCGTCGGCAAGAGCCGCCTGTGCGAGGCGGTGGCCGCCCGCGCCGCCGAGGCCGGGTACCGCGTGCTCGCCTTCGGCGCGGACGCCGCGGGGCTGGCCCCGTCGTGGCAGCCGGTGCGCGCGGCGGTCGCGGCGCTGCTGGACCTGCCGCAGGGCGCGGACCAGACGGCCATCGAGGCGCGGCTCGTCACCGCCGGCATCGAGGGACACGAGGCGCGCGGCCTGGCGGAGCTGATGGGCGCCGGGGGCGGCGCCACCGGCCTGGAGCTGGCGGTCCGCCGCCGCGAGTGCGCCGCGGCGACCCTCCGCGTGCTGCGCGGCGCCACCGGGTGGACGCCCACGCTCCTGATCTTCGAGGACGTCGAGCGCTACGATCGTCCCTCGATCGAGCTGCTGCAGCGGCTGGTGGAGTTCCCGGGACAGGTGGCGGTGCACGTGCTGCTGACCGCGACACCGGGCAGCGATCTCGACGGGCTCGAAGGACCGGAGCTGATCGAGCTGGAGCCGCTCTCGTACGAGGCCGTGCGCGAAGGCATCAGCGCAGCGGGTGGGGCCGACTTCGACGTGAGCACGCTCTACAACGATTCCGGCGGCGTGCCGCTCCACGTGGAGCAGTTGCTGCGCCTGCGGCTCGATGGCGGCGTCGTGGGGGTGGGGGCCGCGCTGGCCGACCTCATCGACGCCCGCGTCGAGGCGCTGCCGCCGGCGGCGCGGTGGGCCCTCCAGGCGGCCGCCGCCTGCGGCATGCAGGCGCCGCGGCACGTGGTCGGGGCGCTCCTGCGCGACGAGGGAGACCTCGGGGCTGCGGTCGGGACGCTCGCCGAGAGGGGGCTGCTCCGCGCCGATGGGGAGACGTTGCACTTCGCGCACCCGCTGGTCCAGGAGCTGGTAGCGAGCGGCACCCCGGCCGACGTCCGGCGCGACCTGCACGCCCGCCTACGCGCGCTCCTCGACCGCGACGGCGCGCCCGCCGCCGTGGTCGGCTACCACGGGTTCGAGGCGGGCGAGCACGCCGGGGTCGTCGACCGCCTCGAGCGCGCGGGGCTCGAGGCCCAGAGCCTCTTCGACGACGCCGGCGCCGTCATCCACTACCGCCGCGCCTGGGAGTCGGCGCGCCGGGCGCTCCTCGCCGGGGACGAGGGAGCAGAGGCGGTGCTGGGACGCCTCGGCGTGCGACTCGGCGACGCGCTCCGCTACTCGGGGGACCTCGCGGCCGCCGAGGGGGTCCTGCGCGAGACGATCGACCGCTGTGGGGCCGCGCCCGATCTCGCGGCGCGCGCCCTGCGGGCGCTGGGTCACGTCGCGGCGGTCGGCGGCCAGCAACCGCGAAGTGGCCTCGAGCACCTGCGGGGGGCGGTGGCGCTGGCCATGCGCACGGGCGACCACCAGCTCCTGGTCGAGAGCTACCTCGACCTGTGCGCGCTCCTCGAGCGCGATGGCGACGTCGATGCGGCGGTGGCCGAGGCGAGCGAGGGCCTGGTGCTCGTGACCGCGGGCGGCGGCGCGCACAGCACCGATGGACCGGCGTGGACGTGGCGCCTGGTGATGAGGCTCGCCGAGCTGCACCTCCGGCGCGGCGAGCTGGCCGAGGCCCTCGACCACGCGGTGGCGGCCCTGATGCAGGCGGAGCGGGTGGCGTCCCCCATCGGGACGGCGCGCGCCCATTCGCTGCTGGGGACGGTCCTCAAGGAGTGCGGCCGGCAGGAGGAGTCGCTGCGGTACCGCGAGAAGGCGGTCGGCCTGCTGCGCGGCCTGGGTGATCGGCGCTCCACCGCCGAGCTGCTGCTGGGCCTCGCCGGGGACGATCTCGCGGCCGGGCGGTCGGAGTCGGCCCGGGCGCGGCTCCTCGAGGTGCTGGAGCTGGCGCTGGCCGTCGAGTGGCACGACGGGTCCGCGCGCGCCGCGGCCGCGCTGCGGGATCTGGGGCAGGGACCGTAGCGGCGGCTCGCGGCGCGACTCCGACTGCAATGGACGTCAGGCAGCACACGTGTGCCCTTGCTGACGGCAGGTCATCAACGCGCCGACCCGTCCCGACGGCAGTCTCCTGTTGATCGCCTCTTCACGGCCGCGTAGCATTGAAGGGCACTGTCTGGGGCAGGAGCGGGCAGAGGGCGGGTCGGGCGTGGGCGGCGGCGGCAACTCTGCGGAAGGTACCGGTGCGGAGAGGGACTCCGCGCCGGCACGTCGGGCGGGAGTGCGAGCGTGACAGGCGACACCAGGGTGCACACCATCACGCCCGATCCGACGGGCCTGGCGCGGTCGTGGCACCCGATCCGGCAGGCGGTCGCGGCGCTGCTGGCGGTCCCCGAGGACGTGGGGCGCCCGGCCCTGCAGGCGGCGATCGCCAGCTCCGGGCTCGAGCCCCCCGACGCGCCGGGCCTGGCCGAGCTCTTCTGCCTCGAGGCACCGGTCAACGGCATGGAGCTGGCGGTGCGGCGCCGCGAGTGCGTGGCGTCGGCCCTGCGCGTGCTGCGCGGCGGGCCCAGGTGGAAGCCCACCCTGCTGATCTTCGAGGACGTGGAGCGCTTCGACCGCCCGTCGCTCGACCTCCTGTTGCGGCTGGTCGAGTTCCCGGGCGAGGCACCCGTGCACGTGATCCTGACCTCCACCCCGGGCGGCGAGATCGAGTGGGTCGAGGGGGCGGGGCAGCTCCAGCTGCAGGGGCTCCGCTACGAGGCGATCTGCGAGCTGCTGCGGTCCACGGGCTCGGCCGGCCTCGACGCGACCGAGCTGACCGCCCTCACCGGCGGAGTGCCGCTCCACGTGGAGCAGCGACTGCGGCAGGCCCTCGAGGGAGGGGCCGCCAGCGGCGACTCGCTGGCCGAGGTGGTCGACACCCGCGTCGAGGCGCTGCCCCCCGGGGCGCGCCGCGCGCTGCAGGCGTCGGCCGTCCTGGGGACCGAGTGCGAGCGGCGCCTGGTGGGGCGGCTGCTCCGGGCCGACGACAACCTCGAGGCGGCCCTCGAGGTGCTGGACTCGCGCGGGTTCGTGGTCCTCCGCGGCGAGCGCGTGATCTTCGCCCACCCGCTCGTCCAGGAGCTGGTGCTGAGCAGCATCCCGGTGGACGCGCGGCGGCAGTTCCACTCGCAGGTCCACTTCCTGCTCCGGCGCGAGGGGGCAGCCGCCGCGATCGTCGGGTCGCACGGCTTCCACGCGGCCGGCGGCGAGCAGGTCATCGCCAGCCTGGAGCGTGCGGGTCAGGAGGCCCAGCGGCTGTTCGACGACGCGGGCGCCGTGGTCCACTACCGGCGCGCCTGGGAGCTGGCGCGCCGGGCCCTGCTCGCCGGCGAGGAGGACGCGGAGCAGGAGCTGGCGCGCGTGGGGGTCATGCTGGGAGACGCGATGTGCTACGCCGGCGACCTCACGGGGGCCGACGGAGTGCTGCGGGAGACGCTGAACGGGTGCGGCACCGAGCGCGCGCTGGCGGCGCGCACGTTGCGGGCGCTCGCGCGCGTGGCGGCCGCCGGCGGGCAGCCCTTCGAGCGCTGCGCCGAGCACATGCGCGCGGCGCTGGCGCAGGCCCTGCGGAGCGGTGATCGCGCGGTGATCGCCGAGACCTACCTCGAGTGGAGCACCCTGCTCCAGCGCGAAGGCGACCTGCGGACGGCGTCGGCCGAGCTCACCGAGGGGATCCTCGTGGTGACGGGGGGCGAGGGGCCGCGCGCCGCGGACGCGCCCCCCCTCACCTGGCGCCTGGCGCTCAGGATGGGCGAGCTCCAGCTGGCCCTCGGACAGCCCACGGACGCCTGCGCCTCCGCCGAGGCGGCGCTGCTCCAGGCCGACCGGGTGGGCTCGCACCTGGGCGCGGCGAGGGCCCACACCCTGCTCGGCGACGCCTACCGCGCCCTGGGCCGGAACACGGACGCCGCGACCCAGCGGGTCAAGGCGGTGGAGTGGATGCGCCGGCTCGGCGACCGGCGCTCGACTGCCGAGCTGCTCTGGGCCCTGGCAAAGGAGGATCTCGCGGCCGGCGCTCCCGACCGGGCGCGCGAGAAGCTCGTCGAGGTGCGGGACCTCTCCGACGCCGTGGAGTGGCGCGACGGCGTGGAGCGCGCGTCGGAGACGCTGCTGGCGCTCCACTGACCGCGGCCCGGGCTCCCTACGGCGTGATCGGCATCTGCGACGTGGGCGCGATGTCGCCGCCGCCGACCACGCGGCACGCCTGGTTCAGCACCAGGCAGGGGTCGGGGGTGCACGGGTCATCGGTGCAGCCGCCCGTTCCGTCGTCGTGGAAGCCGGCTGCGCAGGCGCAGCTGTGGCCCTGGCCGGCGGCGGTGCAGACGGTCTTGTGGGCCTGGGTGCACGGATTGGGCGTGCAGGGGTCGGTGGTGCAGCCGCCGTCGCCGTCGGGGTGATAGCCGGCGCTGGCGTCGCAGTCCTGACAGAAGGACCCGGCCCAGCCGGTGTCGCAGGCGCAGGTGACCGTCCCGGCGTCGACTACTCGGTGCCCTGCGTCGCGGGCGCGCGGCTCTTCCGTCCGAAGACGCGGAGCATCATGGTGCGGAAGAAGTCGGTCGGGATCTCGCCGTGGTACGGGCCCTCGACGCGCACGGTGGAGAACGAGTAGTAGGGGCGGCGGGCGCTCCGCAGGCAGCGCCGGTAGATCTCGGTGTTGCAGCCGACGCCCACCGGGTCGGGGCCGAGGAGCTGCTCCTCGAAGCGGCGGTAGCCGGGGTAGCCGGGCTCGCCCCGCGAGGCGTTGAACACGATGGTGCCGCGGCCGTCCAGGTGGTCGTGGGGCGCGTGGAAGTAGTGGTCGCCGCCGTAGCACGTGTCGATGAGGCCGAGGAAGCGCAACGGCGCGAAGGCCTGGGCCGCGCGGTAGACGCCGCCGCAGCACCCGGCGCCGGAATGGCCGGTGACGCTGTACGAGAGGACGCGGATGCGGCGCCCCTTCAGCACCTTCGCGAGCTTCTCGCGGTAGGCGGGGAAGTCGAAGGCGTCGTCGTACAGGCCGTTGCCGCAGACGCGGAAGTGGATCGGCTCGGCGAGCACCACGGGCCGCACGCGGCGCGCGTCGAGGAGGGCCCGCTCGTGGTCCTCGAGCTGGCGGCCGCCGCCGATGCTCACGTTCTTCACCCGGTCGGAGTTGTTGCCGTGGAGCATGACCACGACGTGGGCCGCGCCCCCACAGGCGACCTCGCGCGGGATCCAGACGCCGCCGCCATCGGCGTGCTTGAGGGGCACGAACTCGTCGCGCGGCGCGCAGCGGGCCCGGGGTCTCGCCGGCGCCGCGACAGCCGAGGCGGCCAAGCCGCCGATCGCGAGGGCCGCGAAGGCGGCGAGTGCCGGGCGAAGGGGCATGGCGGCGAGGGGAGGGCGACGCACGGGTCACCACTGATTCTGCGGGCTCGGCCCGGCGGGCGCAAATCCGCAGGCCGGTGGGGCGGGCCGAACGAGCCTGGCCGCGCGCCGGGCGGCAACGGACGTCATCCCTCGGGCAGCTCGGCGATCAGGCGGTCGAAGAGGTCTTCGATCGGCGGGGCCGCGTGCGCCGGCGTGCCCGCCGAGAGCGTCAGGGCACCCGCGTATCCCGTGACGCCGATGCCGAAGAGGGGAGGATGGATCGGCGGCGTGAGGAGCCACGCGGCCGTCGGCGCGCCGCCGAAATCGACGTCGCCCGCCGCGATCGGCCCCATGTTCGTGAGGGCATTGGGCTGGTTGTGGTCCTCGATGCCGTCCCTGAACATCCTGCGGAACACCGCCCTGAGCGCGCGGTAGGGCAGGGCGGCGATCAGCGGCGCGAGGCCGATCATCGTGAGCCCGGTGAAGTCGGCCTTCCGGCGACGCGTGGTCGCGACGATCCGCTCGAGGGTCGCGACGAAGTCGTGGCCCGGGTCGGTGCCGGGGAAGAAGTAGTCGAAGGCGCTCAGGTTGCAGACGCCCCCGGCCCGTCTTCCCGGGAGGTAGCGGCGCAGATCAACGGTCGTCTGGAGCCGCACCTGCGACCGACCGTCCCACGGCCCCACCGCGAGCTGCGCCCGGACGAAGGCGGCCATGAGGAGGTCGTTGAGCGTCGCCCCGCGTGCACGGCCGTACCCCGCGAGGCGCGCCACGCGCTCGGCGGCCACGTGGCGGACCACGAACACGGTCGGCGCCCGGGGCCCGGTCGGCGGCTCGAACCGGTGCGTGCGCCGGGGTAGCAGGAGGCGACGCATCTCGCGGTAGAAGTTCACCAGCGCGCGCCAGTGGGCGCGCAGCGGGAGCGCGCGGAACAGCTGATCGACGCCGCGCGGGCCGGTGAGGTTCGGCGCGGGGACGTGCGACGGCTCCGTACCGAGCCGCCGGTAGATCGAGCTCAGCGTCCCGACGAAGTGCTTCGTGCCGCCCGCGTCGGCGATGGCGTGGCTCACGTGCACGCAGAGGCGGTCGCCGGACGACGCCTGCAGCAGGAACGCGCGTGACTGCGGCCCCCCGAACATGTCGAGCGTCCCGGCGACGAAGCGGCCGTACGCCGCTGCGTCGGCCGACACGGTGAACGCCCCGCCCGCGGGGTCGGCGAGGCGCTCCCACGAGGTGCCGCGCTCGCGGACGAAACGGCACCCGGCGACCGGCTCGGCGTCGAGCGCGAGCGCGAAGGCGCGGCCGAGCCGGTCGGCGTCGAGCGACCGGTCGAAGACCATCTCGACCGGGATCACCATCTCGCCGACACCGAGGTCCTGCCACGTGGCGAGCATCCGGTCGGCGGTGACGGTCGGGAGACGCGCGGGGATGGGGGAGGGCATTCTGGCTCAGGGGTGCTCGATGCCGGCCCGCCGGCTCACTGCACCTCGCTGGTCACTGCCGCGGAGGCGGGGTGCCGGCAGGTCAGGCTGACGGAGCGCGACGAGCCGCAGCCCGGGGGCGCCGCCAGCACCACCGCCACCAGCAATGCCGGGAGCGCACAACGCCTCCGGTCGCACGACGCAACAGGTTCCATGGCCGCCTCTTGCCAGGGTACCGGTACCGCTCATGGCGTGTCAAAGGCCCGACTGCGGCCGGCCCAAATCTCCTCGTCCGCGAATCCGCCGTACGAGACGCCGCTCCGACGCCGGCCGGCCGGCCTACTGAGCGACGGTCGGGAAGATCGCCGGGCGGTGCAGCCCCGATCCGCTCCGCGCTGGAATCGGCCCCTCGCGCGATGGTATATGGAGGATCTCGACGAGGAGTGAAGACGAATGCTCGAGTTGGTCGGTCACGGGGTCGGGCGTCGGCGGAGGCAGGACCTGACCGTGGCCGGAACCACGGCGCCGCACGACTTCCACATCGCGTCGGCCGTGAGGGCCCTGCGGGCCACGGCCATCGTCCGATGAGTACTTCCGGTGCGGCGCTGGTCGCGGCCCTCGCGCTTCTCACCTGCGCCTGCGGCGATGGCGGCGCGAGCTTCAAGGTACGCGAGAGCGTGGAGCAGCTCCACCTGACGCACGCGTCGCCGGGGGCGGCCATCACCCTGCTGGACGGGGCGGGGCAGACGGTCCAGACGGCAGTCGCCGACGGGCTCGGCAGCGCCATGTTCCGCAAGGTGCCCCCGGGCTCCGGGTACACGGTCACCACCGGCCTCGAGACCTCGCGCCGCCTCACCGTCATGTCGGTCGAGTCGAGCCAGCCCGACACCGGGTTCTACCGCCGCCAGCAGCTCAAGCCCGGCTTCAACTACCTCGAGACCCGCGACGGCACCACCCTGTCCGCCTACGTCACCATGCCCGGCCCCCCCGAGGCGGGGCCCTATCCGACGGTCGTCGAGTACTCGGGCTACGACCCGTCCAAGCCGGGCAAGCCGCTCGGCGATTTCGGCTTCATGTGCGAGGAGATGCCGATCCTGTGCGACGCCCCCAGCGACAAGGGCGCGCTCTTCGCGGCGCTCATGGGCTACGCGACCGTCGGGGTGAACGTCCGCGGTACGGGCTGCTCCGGCGGGGCCTACGAGTTCTTCGAGACGCTGCAGCTCCTCGACGGCTACGACGTCATCGAGACCGTGGCCGCGCAGGACTGGGTGCTGCACAACCAGGTCGGGATGGTGGGCTTGTCCTACCCCGGCATCACCCAGCTCTTCGTGGCCCGGACGCGGCCGCCCGGCCTCGCCGCCATCACGCCCCTCTCGGTGATCGGCAACGCGGCGACCACCATGCTGCCCGGCGGGATCCTGAACGACGGCTTCGGGATCAACTGGGTGAAATACGTGCTCCGGCGGGCCGTCCCCTACGGCCAGGGGTGGGAGCAGGACCGGGTCGACGCGGGGGACGAGGCGTGCGCCGAGAACCAGCTCCTCCACGGCCAGCTCATCGACACCGTCGAGCAGGCGCGCACCACGGAGTTCTACGTCCCCGAGGAGCACGACCGGCTGAACCCGACGACCTTCGTCCACGAGATCCAGGTGCCGGTGTTCCTGGCGGGGGCCTGGCAGGACGAGCAGACCGGCCCGTACTTCTTCACCCTGCTCGACAAGTTCACCGGCGCGCCCGCGGTCCGGTTCCACGTCTACAACGGGGTGCACCCCGACGCGTTTGGGCCGACGGTGCTGGCGGAGTGGTACGCCTTCCTCGAGCTGTTCGTGGCGCGCCGGGTGCCCGCGCTCGACCCCGTGGCGGTCGCCTTCGTGCCCTTCGCCTTCGACGAGGTATTCGGCTCGACGCTCAAGCTCCCCGCGAGCAAGTGGGAGTCGTACGCCTCCTACGAAGAGGCGCTCGCGGCGTGGCAGGCCGAGCCGCCGCTGCGGGTGCTCTTCGAGAGCGGCGCGGCGCTCCCGAACGATCCGGGCGCACCGGTGCCCTCCTGGGAGCAGAGCTTCGCCGCCTGGCCGCCACCCGGGCAGCGGGCGGTCCGCTACTACCTGCAGCCCGACGGCACCCTCGGCACCGACGCCCCGACCGTGGCATCGGCAGCCTCGTCGTTCGACCTCGACCCGGAGGCCGGCCAGCGCGGCATCCTCGCCCCCGGAGGCGACGTCTGGGACAAGCTGCCGGACTACGACTGGAGGCAGCCGCCGCCGGGGAGCGCCGTGGTCTTCGAGAGCGCCGCGCTCGCCGAAGACGTCGTGATGCTGGGCAGCGGCTCGGTCGACCTGTGGCTGCGGTCGACCGCCGACGACGCCGACCTCGAGGTGAACCTCAGCGAGATCCGCCCCGACGGCCAGGAGATGTACGTGCAGTCGGGTTGGCTCCGCGCGAGCTACGGCGGGCTCGCCCCGGACTCGACCGACCTGTGGCCGGACCTCACCCTCCAGGAGGACGGCTGGGCGCCGCTCGTGCCCGGCGAGTGGCGGCAGGTCCGCGTCGCCATCGCGGGCTTCCAGCACGTCTTCCGCGCGGGCTCGCGCATCCGCCTCGCGGTGGACACGCCGGGCGACAGCCGCGCCGAGTGGCTCTTCGCCCTGAAGACGTTCCCGGAGACGGTCACCCACACCGTGGGGCACGACGCGACCCACCCGTCGAGCGTGGTGCTGCCGCACCTGGAGGGCGTCACCGCGCCCACCGCGCTGCCGCCCTGCCCCTCGCTGCGCGGCCAGCAGTGCCGCGACTACGTGGCCTTCACCAACACGCCGGCTTCGTAGACGCTCAACGCCACGCGCCGCCTCGGGCGGCGGCACGTTCGCGGGTCTGGCGCCGCGCGTCAGTGCTCGCGCACGGCCCCCGGCAGGAGCGCGAGGTGCGCGCCGGGCGTGTCGAGATCTGTGTCGTAGAGGACGACGCAGCCCGTCGGGTCGACGACGTACGGCGGCTGGAAGGGGATGCTGGCCGTGATCAAGTTTTCGCGCCAGCGGCCCAGGACCGTGTCGGTGCCGTCGCGGGCGAGGTGGTGCAGGGTGGTCGCGCCCTCCGCCTGGTCCGCCACGAGCACGCCGCCGTCGGGCGTGAACCGCAGCCACTGGTAGGTGCCCGTGGCGCGGCCGAGGACCCGGCTCTCGCCGGTGCGGACCGAGCCCAGGCGGGGCCACTCGCCGCGGTGCAGTTGCGCGCCGCGGCCCGGCCACGAACCATCGTCCCGTCCCGGTCATGGCGTCCTCCACGCGCACGCAGCGCACGACGCGAGCCGAGCGTACCCCAGGACGCCACGCGCGACTACGGGGGGCGCCCTTGGCCGGCTTCGAGATCCAGGCGACGCTCAGCAACGGCTTGGTGCTCTCCGGGGGCCTGACGCTGCCCTGAAGGCCGCGGCCTCCTACGTCGCGTCGGTCTCCGTGGCGACGGGCAGCACCAGGACCGCCTCGGGCGGCACGTGCACCGTGACCTTCTCCCCCACGCGAGGCAGCGCCGTGCCCGGGGCGTTCAGCGCCTGAACGGTGAGGCGGGCGTCGCCGGCCTTCACGTGCACGAGGACCACCGCGCCGAGGAACTCGACCTCGTCGACCACGCCCATGAGGCGGCTAGGCGCCTCGGCGGCGGGGGTACCTGAGGAAGGGGCGGGAGCGAACGCCAGGTTCTCCGGGCGCACGGCTAGCCGCACCGCAGTGCCCGGGGCGTGATGGAGCGGACGGCCCAGCGTCACGGAGCCGGAGGCGACCTTCAGGGTGCCGGTGGGCCCGTCGATCAGGGTAGCCGTGAGCACGTTGAGCCGCCCCACGAAGCCGGCGACGAACGCGGTCCTCGGCGCGCCGTAGATCTCCTCGGGCGAGCCGACCTGCTCGACGTGGCCGCGGTTCATGACCACCACGCGGTCGGAGAGCGAGAGCGCCTCCTCCTGGTCGTGCGTGACGTAGACGGTGGTGGTGCCGAGGCGCGCCTGGATGCGACGGATCTCGACGCGCAGCTCCTGCCGCACCACGGCGTCGAGCGCCGCGAGCGGCTCGTCAAGCAGCAGCACCTGCGGCTCGATGGCCAGCGCGCGCGCGAGCGCGACGCGCTGTTGCTGGCCCCCCGAGAGCTGGTGGGGTGGCCGGTCGCCGAGGTCCCCCAGGCGCACCAGGGCGAGCAGCTCGTCCACGCGGCGGCGGATCTCGTCGTCGGGCTGCCGGCGGAGGCGCAGGCCGAAGGCCACGTTCTCGCGCACGGAGAGGTTCGGGAAGAGCGCGTAGCTCTGGAAGACCATGCCCACGCCGCGGCGGTTCGCCGGCACCGGTGTCACGTCCTCGGCCCCCACCAGCACCCGACCCCGGTCGGGCGCCTCGAAGCCGGCGATGATGCGGAGCGTGGTGCTCTTGCCGCAGCCGCTCGGCCCGAGCAGCGTCACCAGCTCCCCGCGACGGACGCCGAACGACACGTCGTCCACGGCGGCCTCGGCGGCCCCGGGGAAGCGCTTGCCGAGCCCCTCGACTTCGAGGTGGAAGGCGTCTTCGGCTCGCGTCATCGCGTGGCTCCGGTCACGGTCGTGGCGGCGCCGCGGCCCGTGGCCCACAGGACCGCCGCCGACACCACCCAGGTGAGGGCGAAGGAGATGACGGCCACGCCGCTCTGCTCGTGGCCGTCGGGGATCTCGCGCATGAAGACAGGGAAGGTCTTCCAGGCGGCGCCCACCAGCAGGTTGGCGAGGGTGAACTCGCCGAAGGCGGTGGCGAAGGTGAGCAGGCTGCCGACGACGACGCCGGGGAGCAGGTTGGGCAGGAGGACGCGCACGAGGGTCGAGCCGAACCCCGCGCCGAGGCTCTCCGCGGCCTCGCACAGGCGGCGCGCGTCGATGGCGCCGAGGGCGTTGTCGAGGCTGCGGTACATGAGCGGCATCGCGATGACGACGTACGAGCAGACCAGGATGGTCGGCGTGCCGGTCAGCGAGAAGGGCGGCCCGCCGTAGAGGCCGAAGAGCCCCAGCGACAGGATGACCCCCGGCACCACGAACGGGAGGAGCGTCACCGTCTCGAGGAGCGGCCGGATGCGCGGCAGCCGGAGCGTGGCGTAGACCAGCGTCGGCAGGGTCACCACCAGCGCGACCACGACGGTGAGCACCGCGAGCAGCGCCGAGCGGCCCATGGAGGACGCGAACTCGGGTCGCCCGACGAGCGTCGCGAGCGGCTTCAGCGAGAAGCTGCCGCCCACGGTCAGCGCGAAGCGCAGGGTCGCGAGGACCGGCACGGCCAGGTAGAGCACGGCCAGGGCGAGCACCAGGTACTGCCAGCTGCGCACGCGCGACCCGGTGCTCACGCCAGCCACCTCCGGCCGCGCGCCGCCATCGCCTGGTAGCCGGCGATGAGGAGCGCCATGAGCACGACCAGCACCACCGCGAGGGCGCTCGCCAGCCCCTGGTCGAGGGTGACGTCGCCGGTCATGAGAAACCCGATCTTGATCGGCAAGAGGTTCACGTTGTCCTGCGCCAGCGCGAAGGCCGTGGCGTAGGCGCCGAGGGCGTTGGCGCACAGGAGCATGAACGAGGCCAGGAGCGACGGCGCCAGCACCGGGAGCGCCACGCGGCGGAAGTACTCGCCGCGCGAGGCGCCGAGGCTCGCCGCGGCCTCGGCCCACTCGGTGCGCAGGCCGCGGAGCGCCGGCGTGATGACGAGGATCATCAAGGGGAGCTGGAAGTAGACGTACGCCAGCGTGACGCCGGGGGCCTTGTAGAAGAAGCGCCCCCAGGAGCACAGGTCGAGGCCGACGAGGCGGTCGAGCCAGGCCGTGACGAAGCCGCTGGTGCCGAGGGTCGCGATGAAGGCGAAGGCGAGGGGGATGCCGGCGAAGTTGGAGGTCACGTTGGCGAGCGTGACCACGCCGCGGCGCACGAAGCCGGAGCGCGCGTGCAGCGCGGCCCAGGCGGCGATCCCGCCGATGGCCGTGCCCGCGGCCGCCGACACGACCGAGATCACCAGGCTGTTGAGCAGGGCGCCGCGGTACTCGGCCGCGAAGGCGCGGCCGAAGTGGGAGAGCGTGAGGTCCCCGCCCGGCCCGCGCACGCTCTGCACCAGCATGAGCAGCAGCGGCACGACCAGGAACGCCGCGCAGAAGAGGAGGAAGGGCGCGAGGGCCAGCAGCCCCCGGACGCGTGCGCCGCCGCGCAGGCCGCGGGAGACCGCACCGCCGGCGGCAGTGGCGGCGCTCATTGCGCCAGCACCTTGGGCCCCCACTCGGCGCGCACCACGGCCTTGGCGCGGTCGAGGGCCCGGTAGTCCGACAGGAAGCGAACGCTGCGGTACTGGGTGTCCGGGAGGCCGCGCGCGGCCACCTCGGGCGGCGGCGCCACCTTGCGCACGGGACGCGCGTAGCCGCGCGCGTAGCTCCGTTGGCCCGCGTCGGAGAAGACCCACTCGTTCAGCGCGCGGGCCGCGGCCGGGTGGGGCGCGGAGCGGTTGATGATGGCGGCGTAGGGGCCGGCCACGGCCCCGTCCTCGGGGATGATGACCTCGATCGGCTGCTCGCTCCCCACGCGGTCGCGGTACGCGAGCCCGACGAAGTCCCAGAGGATGGCGATGGGAATCTCGCCGCTCTGGATGTTGGCGAGCGACGGCTTGGCGGGCTTGTAGTTGCCGGAGCGCACCAGGCGGGCGAAGAAGTCGACGCCGGGCTGCACGTCGTGCTCGCTGCCGCCCATGGCGTAGGCGGCGCCCACCACCCCCGCCAGCCCCTGGGCCGCCATCCGCGGATCGTCGATGGTCACCGCGCAGCGGTAGCGCGGCCCCTCGAGATCGGCGAAGCGCCGCGGGGCCTCCGGCACCAGCCGCCGGTTGACCACGAACGCGATCACGCCGTAGTAGGCGACTGCCCAGCACCCGTCGGGGTCCTTGAGGTTGGGGGGAATCTCGGCGAAGTGGGCGCTGCGGTAGTGGGCGCAGAGCCCGAGCGCCTTGGCGAGCGGCCCGAAGCTGACCCCGATGTCACCGACGTCGGCCACGGGCTTGCGCCGCTCGGCCGCGAACTTCTGCAGCTCCTCGACGGAGGACATGTCGGTGTCGAGGTGGCGGACGCCCCACGCGGCGCCGAAGTCGCGCCACAGCCCGCCCTGGTTGGCCCACTCGTCGGGCATCGCGTACGACACGATCTGCCCCTCGGCCTTGACCGCCGCGCGCATGGCCGCCGGCGGGAGGCGGGTGCCGTCGTCGAGCAGCAGCGCGAGGCCGCCGTCCCCCTGCTCGCCGGCGACGCCGCGGCCCGCGGGCGTGGTGGGCAGAGCCCCGGCGTCGCCGCGGCATCCCCCGGCGCCGACGCAGACGCCGATGGCCCCCGCGAGCGCGGCCGCCGCGAGCGCGGCGGCCAGCGGCGTCGCTCGTCCGCGGTGAGCTCTTGGCACCCGGCCGTCCTCGTGTCGGCGCCCGCAGCTGCTGCGGTGGCGCCGGCCGATCACCGCTGCGCCCCGTCGTCGATCCAGTCTGCCAGCCGGCGCAGGGTGGCCGCGTCGAGCGGCTCGTCCGGCGGGGGCGGCATGACGTCGCCGACGATGGCCGGCGCCCCGAGCAGCTTGCGCACGAGGTAGGAGCGCGCGTGGTCGCCCGCGGACACCAGCGACATCTCGGGCCGCTCCACGCTCGCGCGCCCCACGAGGCCGGCGAAAGCCGTGTCCGTCGCGGAGAGGTCCAGGCCGCGGAAGGCCGCGGCACCCTCGTGGCACGCGGTCGCGCAGCGCGCCGCCAGCGTCGGGCCCACCTCGTCCAGAGACATCGGAGGCGCGGGCCGGTGCTCGCCTCCGAGGGTGGCGCCGGTCATGAAGCCCCACTCGAGGTCCTCTCCGATCTCGCGACCGTCGAGCGCGCGCAGGTGCCGGCCGACGAACACGCGCATCCCGAGGTGGGGCTGGAGCGTGCGCGCCGGCAGGTAGCGGAGGCGGCGGTCGATGAGGTCCACCCGAAAGCCACCGGTGAACTGCGTGCTGCCGCTGCCCAGGATGAACGTATCGCGCGTGGCCGAGTCGGGATCGGGCAGGTCCGAGAGGTAGACGTCGATCGGCTGGTCGAGCGCCACCGCGATGGCGCCGTCGGCCGGGTCGACGGCCACGACCGTGAACGGGACCGGGCTCGGGTGGTCGAACCACGGTCGCGAGCCGACCTCGGTGCAACCCAGGGCGAGACCGCCCAGTGACGTCAGGAGCAGCCGGGTGAGGGGGAGCTGGGCCAGGCGGGGACGGCTCACGACTCGGCGTACATCCGGACCTGCTCGCGGACGACGTCCTCGTTGATCCCCGTGCGGATCGAGTCCTGGAGGCAGTCGGCGAGGGTGATCATCATGTCGGAGACGCCACGGTCGGCCACGAGCTTGGAGAGCAGGGCGCGCGCCTCGCGGCTGTCGTCCTCCCGCAGGAAGTCCCGCACCATCTCGAGCGTGAGGTCGCCCTGGAAGTCGAGGATCATGTTCTGGAGCAAGTGTGCGATGAGCTGCTTCACCGTTTTGGCCTCCATGAGTCCGATGCCGGTGTCGGGTGCAGTGATGGCGTTCGCTCGCCCGTCGTTCGGGGGCCGATCCATGTTCGGGCCGGTCTGCTAATATACCAATTCCCGCGGGTTCGCAAGGATGAACGGCCGCGGTGCACGGGGCGGAAGCCGTCATGCAGCGGGTGCTGGTCGTTGCGTTCAGCGTGGTGCCGTCTCCGGGCCGCCAGTCGGTCGGGCTGGTGAACCACCTCAAGGCGCTCGCGCCCCGTTACGCGGTGGACGTGGTGACGGTCAAGTCGCCCGACCTCCCCTACGTCGACCGTTTCATGAAGACCCGCATGCTGCGCGTGCCCTGCGGGACCGGGGGACTGCTCGAGCAGGTCGAGGCCTTCCGCCGCGCCGTGCGCCGCCAGCTCGACGGCGTCGACTACGACGTCGTGCACTTCCGCTGTCCGTGGGGCGGGCGGCCGGTGTGCGAGCGCAAGGGCGAGCTTCAGGCGCGCACGATCTTCGAGGTGGCGCGCTCGCCCGAGGGCGAGGCGCCCGCGAGCGATCCCGCCGTGACCCAGGCGCTCAAGCGCGACGAGGCCTTCTGCCTCGAGCGCGCCGACCGCATCGTGGTGCCGACCCAGGCCGCGGTCGCCTACCTCAAGCGGCGCGGCCTGAGCCGGAAGGTCGCGCTGGTGCCACCCGGCGTCGACGTCGATCTCTTCGATTGGGAGGACGCGCCCGAGGCGCAGCCCCCGCGGATCCTCTTCGCGGGGCGGTTGGGGCCCGCCCGCGGCGTGCGCCTGCTGCTCGAGGCGGTCAAGGAGGTCGTCAAGCAGGAGAAGGTGGAGCTCGGCCTCGCCGGGCTCGTCGACCCGGGCTTCGAGGCGTCGCTCGACGAGGCCATCGCGCACCTCGGCCTGACCGACGTGGTGAAGCGACTCGGCGCCGTCGAGCACGGCGACCTGCCGCGGGTCATCGCCTCGGCCACCGTGTGCGTCGCTCCGCACGCCCCCGACTCGCACGACCGGCCCCTGGCGGCCTTCCCCTCCAAGGTCATCGAGTACCTGGCGTGCCGTCGGGCGACCGTCGCGCCACGACGGGTGGCGGTGGCGGAGGTCCTGCGCGACGGGGAGCACGGGCTCCTCTTCACGCCGGGAGACGTTCGCGACCTCGCCGACAAGATCCTGACGCTGCTGCGGAATCCCGAGATGCGCGGGCGGCTCGCCGAGGCCGGCTACCGTGCCGTGCGCGAGGCCCGACCGGCGTCCGCGACGAGGCGCGCGCTGCTCGAGGTCTACACCCGCCTGGCCCCGCCCGAGGCCTGGTCCCCGCAGAGCGGCGCTCCCGGGCCGTCCACCGAGATCCCGTCGTCTCCGGACACCACCACCGCGCGCCGGTCCTTCCTGGGCGATTCCGGCTCGGCGCCCCTGATGCCCGAGCTGGAGGACCTCCTGGTCGAGGACAGCCGCCCCGACCAGACCCGCCCCGACGCGGTGACCGGCGGTGAGGACACCCCGCTGGGGACCGGAGGGGCCGCGCCGGGGGCGCCCGAGCCCCCGCCCGGGACCCCCACGGGTTCCGCGCCCGGCTCGACCGGCGGATGAGCTCCGCCCGGTCCCGGCCGACCCCCCGGGCTCGTGCTGAGGGCGGGGCCGGAGCACCGGGGCGCGACGGGGACCCGGGGCACCCGCGGCTTGACCCAACTACGCAGGTTTGATAGCGTCCGCCGAAGGTGATGGCGAGGCCATCGCGGAGGCAAGAGCGTGCATCTCCCTTCGAAGCTGCTCTGCGTGGCGACCCTTGGCGGGGTCGGGGCCTTGGTGGGCTTGGGCTGCGGACCGGTCGAGTACCTGAACCAGGTCACCCGGCGTGCCGCCACCGCGCAGGCCGCGGCGGAGAAGGTGGACGCGGAGAAGCTCGCGCCCTACGAGTACTGGACCGGCAAGGAGTTCCTGCACAAGGCCCGCGAGCTCGCCGGCTACGCTCGCTACCAGCTCGCCATCGAGTATGGCCGCAAGGCGGAGGAGGCGGCCCTCAAGGCGCGCGCCATCTCCCTGGAGAAGTAGGGGCAGCGGGCGACGCCGGAGCCGACCGCGCCCACGGCGCCAAGCCCCTCGCCGTCCGAAGGGTCGAAATCCGAATGAGGGGACACGTGTCGAAGGCCGGACCGTACCTGCTCTGCCTCGTCGCGGTCGCCTGGGCCTCGGCCTGCGCCGGGGTCGAGCTGGAGGGGCAGGTCCGCGGCATCCGCAACGTCATCAAGTCGGCGCGCGAGAACGGCGCCTATCGCTGCGCGCCGAAGGCCCTGGCCCTGGCCGAGTTCAACTCCCGCGCGGCCGAGGACGAGCTCAGGCACGGCAACTACTTCCGCGCCAAGCGTCACGTCGCCTCGGCCGACACGAACGCCAAGGAGGCCTTCCAGCTCTCGCCGCGCGAGAAGTGCGCGCCGCAGGTCGACATCGCGCCCGGCCCGAAGCCGGTGGCCGAGGTCAAGATCCTCGACACCGACGGCGACGGCATCCCCGACGACATCGACAAGTGCCCGACCGAGCCCGAGGACAAGGACGGCTTCCAGGACGAGGACGGGTGTCCCGACCCGGACAACGACGGCGACGGCATCCCCGACGTGTCCGACAAGTGCCCGAACGAGCCCGAGGACAAGGACGGCTACGAGGACTCCGACGGCTGCCCCGACGACGACAACGACAAGGACGGCCTCCCCGATCGCGACGACAAGTGCCCGAACGAGCCGGGACCCAAGGAGAACGAGGGCTGCCCGGACAAGGACCGCGACGGCGACACCGTCGTGGACCGCCTCGACAAGTGCCCCGACGAGCCCGGGCCCCCGGACAACGACGGCTGCCCGAAGAAGTTCACGCTGGTCGAGGTCAAGGACGACAAGATCGAGATCAAGCAGAAGATCTTCTTCGCCACCGCCAAGTCGACGATCCTGGTGCGCTCCTTCCCGCTCCTGAACCAGGTCGTCGAGGCGCTCAAGGCCTTCCCGAAGCTGAAGATCCGCATCGAGGGGCACACCGACATCCGCGGGGGCCACAAGTACAACATGCGGCTGTCCGATGCCCGCGCCGCGTCGGTGCGCAAGTACCTCATCGACCACGGGATCGACGCGGAGCGGCTCGAGTCGCAGGGCTACGGGCCCGACCAGCCGATCGCCAGCAACCGCACCGCCGCGGGTCGGGAGCAGAACCGTCGCGTGGAGTTCATGATCATCAAGTGACGCGCCATCGCCCCGCGTCCTGAGGACCCCATGTCACCCAGAGTCCGTCACGTCGTTCGCTGGCTCCCGGGGCTCTTCGCCCTGGCGGCGGTGGTCGGCGTGTCCCCCGCAATGGCCCAGGACGCCGCCACGGTCAAGCGGCTCGAGCAGATGAACAAGCGCGCCATGGAGGACTACGACCTCCTGGAGTTCGACTCCG